>CALLUO010000026.1 GCA_938010425.1 uncultured Elioraea sp. | reverse complement strand
CGCGATCAGCTCTTTCGCGTCTTCCTCAACCTGTTCCGCAATGCGCTTGAAGCGGGCGCGAAACGGATTGCGGTGGAGGCGCGCGAGACCACCGAAACGCTCGACCTCCTGGTCAGCGACGACGGGCCTGGCCTGCCGGAGCGGGTGCGCACCAACCTATTCAGCCCCTTTGTTTCCACCAAGCATGGCGGGACTGGCCTAGGGCTTGCCATTGCCCGCGACCTCATGCGCGCCCACGGCGGCGATATCGCGCTTGAGCGCACAGGCCCAGACGGGACGGTGTTCGTGCTCAAATTCCCGCGCGAGGCAGCGGAGGAAGAGGGGGAAGAGACGCCAACCGCCGTCGCCCGACGCGAGGCGTAACTTACGCTGCTCCCTTACCGGCTCCGCGCTATCACCCCGTCCGCCCAGGTCTCGAGGGCGCGCGCCTTCGCCCCGATCCCGCGCACGCCCTGCGCGAGATCATCAAGCCTGGTCGAGAAGCCGCAGAGGCCGCGATCGAGCCGTGCCGTCGACGTCGCGAGGTCGGCCAAAGCCGCCTGCAACCCGGCCACCGCGGTCCTCTGTTCGGCAAGCGCCTCTTCAAGCAGGTCGAGCGCTCGCAGCATCCGGTCCCGCCCCGGTGCCGGGTCTACGCTCGCCGCCCGGTTCTGCCCGCGGCGGGGAAAAGGGATCACCACTGCACCGGAAGGCTCCGCCATCTGACCCCACTCCCCTCGACGCTTGACTGGTTAATAAGACGTTAATCGCGGGGCGAGAGCAATCCCCGCGTATGTATGTGAAGCGAACCGCTGTCAGACGACGAGGCTTGCCCACACCGCTGACATGGCAACCAGAGCGACCAGTGTCAGCCCGCGGCGCAGCCACAGATACGATTGTGGAACAAGCCCCTGCCGCCCAGCCACCTCCTCAGCCGTCCAGACGGCGAGAAACGCAGCGATCAGCAGACCGAGCCCGATCCAGCCCGGCAGCAGAAGGGCAGTCCAGGCAAGGAGGGCCGGAACAACCCCGAACACGAGACGCCTCCCCGTGGCCCAGGCCTCGGTCTCGCTCGCACGCAAAGCGAACCCCCAGTGCACCGCGCCGAGGAAGGACAGAATGCAGGCGGCATAGGCGATCAGGGCCGGGACAGCGAAGCCCGCTCCCGGCGGAAGACCGACCAGCACCATGGCAGCGGCGACGAGGAAAGGGGCAAGCCCCGCAACCCCGAGCCACAGTGCGGCGGACGGCAAAGACGACGTCATCGGACCACCTCCTGCGCGCCGTGATCCGACACTGGCCCGGCCCGCAAGGCAAGACGACGATCCCGCCTCGCTTCGACAGCACCCCAGGGGCGTTTGACCCAAAACAAGGAGAGGCAGAACACCGAGCTCTAACGTTCACACGCTGCGTCATCAGCGGACGGCTTTAACACTGCGAGACCCGGCCCGACGATCGCCTGAAGAAAGCCCAGAGAGTGACAGTAGCCAGAAGAAAGCCTGGAGAGTGACGGCGCAACCAGCGAGGGCGGATGGCCATGAACGTCAGAGGGAACAAGCAACCCGTGGCAGGCACGATGACTGCACCGCGATGCGCGGGCGGTACGACGAGACGCAGCCTCTTCGCCGCGCTCGCCCTTCCCGCCTTCATCCCTCTGCTGTGCACTCGTCCGGCGCGTGCTGCCGGCACCGCCCCGCTTCGCCTCGGCTCGATGGCGCCGGGGACGATCAGCCATGCTGCCGCTTCGGCGATCGCCGAACTTCTGACCCGCCAGGCCAGCCTCGAAACCCGCGTCCTGCCCAACACCGGCGAAGCGGTCCTGGTCGGCCTGCTCGGCTCCGGCCGGCTCGACCTCGCCATCGCCAACGCTCTGGAGGCGGAGGCCGCACGCAGCGAAGCAACGAAGCACGCCAGCGAGCCCCGTGTTGTCGCTCGCCTCTTCCCCCTCCGTGCCGGCCTCTATGTGCGGTCAGACCAGCCGATCCACCGCATCGCCGATCTTGCCGGCAAGCGCGTCACCGCCGGCTTTTCAGCCAGTCCAGCGATTGCGCGTCTGCTCGATGCGTTGCTGGCCGCTGACGGGCTTTCGCGGACCGACATCCGTCCGGTGATGGTGCCCGATCCGGTCGCCGGCGCCGCCCGCTTCGTCGAAGGTCGGGCGGATGCCTTCTTCTTCGCCATCGGCGCCGCCAAGGTGCTTGAGGTCGACGCCGCGACGAGGCTTCGGCTGCTGCCAGTGCCGGACGATGCCGAGGCCCTCGCGCGCCTCGCCCAAATCGCGCCCCTCGCGTACATCGAACGGCTGCAGCCTCGCCCAGGTCTGATCGGGTTTGCCGCTCCCGTGCCGGCGCTCGCCTTCGACAATCTCCTGCTCGCTCGCAACGACCTCGACGAGGAGGTGGTGAGGCGTGTCTTCGCCGCCTTGCGCGACGGGCGGGAGATGCTCGTTGGCCGCCATCCCGCTTTCCGTGACTTCAACCCGGCGACGCTCGCCCATCCGCGCTCGTCGCTGGCTCTTCATCCAGCTATTGCCGCGCTGTCGCTGTGATACTGGGGCGGCTCGACACGCCGGTCTGCGCGGCTTTACTGGCTTTCGTCGCGCTGGCGGCGCTCGATATGCCGGGCCGGCTTGGGCTCGCGCTCGCCACCGAACCGGTGCTCGCCCTTGCCCTTGCCGGTTCCACCCTCGTCTTCGCTGTCGCCCCGAAGACGCACGCCGCCCCGGCGATTGGCAGACGGGCGGCGCTGGTCGTCGCCGCCGCCATGCTCGCCGGGCTAGCCGGCTGTGCGCCCGCCGTGACGGCCTTGCTCGCCGCGCCGCCAGCCTGGACGGTCGCCGTCGCGGCTGCTGCGCTCTTTGCCCTCGGCTTCGCTGTCCACACCGCTTTCGGACCGGTGCTTCCTCTCGCAGCAATCTTGCTCAGCCTTTTTGTGGCCCTCCTCGCCCCTGGCCTGCCGCCGGCCTGGCGACTCGGCGAGGTTGATGCAACCCGCCTCGTCGTCTTCCTCGTCTTCGACGGTAATGCGCTGCTCGGCCGCCTGCTCGACCTCGCCCTACACACCATTGCCCCCTTCGTCCTGCTCGGCGTGGCGCTGAAGGACCTCGGTGGTTTGCGCGGCTTGGTTGTGGCGATCGCTGGCGGGATGAGAGCGATGCCAGGCGGCGCTGCGAAGGCGGCCATTCTCGCCTCTGCCACCTTCGGCACACTGTCCGGAAGCGCGGTGGCGAATGTGGCGATGGCGGGGTCGGTCACCATCCCGGCGATGATCCGGGCCGGCCACGCGCCAGAGGAGGCGGCCGGAATCGAAGCCGCAGCGTCAACGGGCGGACAACTGATGCCGCCCATGCTCGGCGCCACCGCCTTTCTGATCGCCGACACGCTCGGCATCCCCTACGTCCGGGTCGCTGCAGCCTCGGTGGTCCCTGCACTGCTGTACTTCGGCGCCCTCCTCCTCATCGTCGATTTCTCGGCGCGACGGCGGGGGATGGCGTTGGTCGCGAAGCGAACAGACGACAGGCCGGCACGGCGCACGGGCGCCCAGGCGGGCGAAACGATCGGCGCCGGCGTTTCCGTCGGTCTCCTCCTGTGGCTGCTGTTCGACACCGCGACCCCGCCTGGCGAGGCGGCGCTTGCCGCTGTGGTTCCTGTTGTCTTGGGCGCGACCTTGACGCGACCGCAGCGTGCAGCGAGGCGGCTTGGCCGCTTCGCTGCCGAAGCCGCGCTAGGGGTTGCGGGGCTACTCCTGCTCGCCGCTGCTTCCGCGGTTCTCCTCGGCCTGCTGGCGGTGAACGGACTGGGCTCCCTGCTGGCACTTCGCCTCGCCGCACTGGCCGATCACGGCGCGGTGGCCCTCTTGTTAGCCTCAGCCGCACTCGCCCTCCTGCTCGGCCTCGGCCTGCCCACGCTCGGTGTTTACGTGCTCATGGCCGGCATCGCTGCCCCTGCGCTGGCTGAGGCGGGCATCTCGCCTCTGGCCGCACATCTTTTCCTCACCTGGTTCGGGGTGCTGGCGATGATCACGCCGCCGGTCGCCCTCGCCACCTATGCGGCGGCAGCGATTGCTGGCTGTTCCGCCTGGCGGGCAGCGATCGCCAGCCTGCCGCTCTGGCCTGGGCTCGTCCTTTTACCATTCGCCTTCGCCTTCGCCCCAGCACTGCTCGAGCCGGCCGCGCCGCTTGCTCTGTTCGCAGCCCTTGGCCCAGCCTTGATTGCGCTCGCCCTCGTCACTGCCGCTGCAGCAGGCTGGGCGTTGCGGCCCCTCGGGGCCAGCGAGCGCGCGTTGGCGGTGGTCGGCGGGCTCGCCACCCTCGCTGCGCTCGCACCGGAGTTGCCCCCGCTTGTTCCAACTGGCCTAGTCGCCGCCGGTGTGCTGTGCGCCGGCTGGCTTTTCTATCCCCGCCGGGGCGGTGCCCTCGCCCGGCCCGGCATTGCCCGGAGATCCGCATGAACGGACCGCACACGCAGACCCGGCAACCCGCCTGCACGGCGCGGGCGCCTGCTGCGACGCCAGCGATCCCCTCGCCGCTCGCGATCTGGCTGTACGCCGCCCGCGTCCGCACTTTGCCCGCCTCGGTCGCTCCCGTGGTGATGGGGATCGCGCTTGCCGCCGCCGACGGCGCCGCGCATGCTGCCTCGGCGCTTGCCGCCCTGCTGGGCGCCCTGTTGATTCAGATCGGCACCAATTTCGCCAACGACTATTCCGATTTCGCGAACGGGGTGGACCATGCCGGAGCAGGCGGGCGGCGGCGCGTTCTGCCCGAAGGGCTGCTTACGCCGCGGCAAATGCTCGCCGCAACCATCCTCAGCTTCGCGCTTGCGGTGCTGGTTGGGTTGTTCCTGGTCGCGCGCGCCGGCTGGCCGATCGTGATTGTCGGTCTCGCCTCCATCCTTGCCGGCGTGCTCTACACGGGAGGCCCCGCGCCTTACGGATACCGCGGCCTCGGCGAAGTGTTCGTGCTGATCTTCTTCGGCCCTGTGGCGGTGGCCGGCACCTACTATGTTCAGGCGTTGAGCATCGATTGGCGGCCCATCGTCGCTGGGCTGGGTCCGGGGCTGCTCTCGGTTGCGATTCTCGCTGTCAACAACCTCCGCGACATTGAGAACGATCGCGCCCGCGGCAAACGCACTCTTGCGGTGATGCTCGGACGAGGCTTTGCCCGGGCCGAAATCGTCACAGCCATTCTGCTTGCCGCTGCTCTGCCGGCGGGTTTTGTCTTCGCCGATGTGGCCGGGCCGGCCCTGTTCGCTGCCTCTCTCGTGCTGCCGGCGGC
>CALLUO010000025.1 GCA_938010425.1 uncultured Elioraea sp. | reverse complement strand
CTGCTCGGTTGCAGGCCCCGATCTTGCGTCAGGCCGTGACGGCGGAAAACCCGCTGCAGCGTGCTGTAACCGAAGGCATGGCCCCGCTTGGCCAGCACCGCGCCCCGCTTCTTGGTGGTGATCTCCGGCGTCGCCGCTAGGAGCTCCTTGATCGGCACGCGAAGATCAAGGAACAGCGCCTTCACCATGCCCGCCGACCTGCTCCCCCAACGGACATCGTGCATCTGAACCGGACAGCTAGGGAATTCCCATACGAGCCGGTTACCTAGGACGCGGCTCTCAGGCCGACCAGGAATCCTTAAGGATTCTCCTACAGCAAGGCGAAGGTGTCGATGGCGTCCGCAGCACGTTATCCGCCCTGTCGCGTCACACCGACGCATGGTTTTGACCAGACACGCGCCGGTCACGGACGCAACCATCGATGAGCCTTGTCACCAACCGTGTAGCCGAAAACGTCGATCAACACTGCCTCTCCAGGTCAACCGCATAACCGCGCCGTCATGGCGCACCGGGCGCATGCGTTTGTCGTCGGTTGATCCTCTTCATCACGGCGTATCCCGCAGTTGTCATCCATCGTCATCTCCGTTCCGCCGGTCAGGAGGAGGGTTGTGGCTCGCCCGGGGGCTCTTGGGGCTCAAACTCAGAAGAGGCAACAGCGATGCTGTGCGAAATGACGAAGATTTTCGCTTGGGGTTCGAGACTGTTCCCTGGGGTTTGAGACTGTTTGAAGCGAATCGTTCTAGAACACGAGGCTAACGGCCGGTGACGATGGGCGCTTATCGTGTCGATTGCGGGCAAAATAGGCTGTGCAGCCCTCACGCCGAACGTGTGGCTGGTAAAAGCAGAGCGTCCCGCCACTCAAGCCTAATATTAGCTGAGCGGTTGGAGTCAGTAAAAAGAAAAATCGCGACTTCGCCAAGACAAGAAATTCCTTCTCAAGGTCAGCGCATATTTTGCGCCGGCGAAGATCAACTGCTGGTTCGCGCGTTGATCGCGTTGATCAACGACCACGATGGGGTATAGGACGTTGAACCGATGTTCGAGGAAACAGACGATTGCGGCCACCCTCGCCTTCGTCCGACGGCGCTTTTGAACAAGACCCAACCGTGCCAGACCCGGCGCGAGACCTGACCATCAAGGGTTGCTGATCACAGCTGGTGCCGACACTCGGATTTGAACCGAGGACCTACTGATTACGAATCAGTTGCTCTACCGCTGAGCTATGTCGGCACGCCCTGCGCGGGCGTTCTAAGCCGGCCCGTTAACCGGCGCAAGCGGCGGCCCCGCGGCACCGGCGCGCTTGAGATCCCACACGTCCCCGGGCGGGCCCTTGCGGATTGCCGCCAGCAGGCCACGCACCTCCTGTCGAGCTGCCACATGGCTCATGGTCAACGACCCGCCGATACCAGCCTCTTTGAGGTCCATCAGCGTCAGCCCCTGGAGGTAGAGTTCACGGAAAATTACCCGTTCCCCAAAGCCTCGCACCGTGCGGAAGCCGATGCGCTTGGCAAGCTCCTCGAGCATTGCCCCGACATCGCGCTGGTTGCGCGCCTCGCGCGCGCCGAGACGGTTGCGCATCACGATCCAGTCGAGCCGACCGCGATCTCGGGCGAAGCGCGCCTTCCGGGCCTCCCAGACCAGCTCAGCGTAAATCGACGGCCGCACCACACGCCGGTCGTCCGGATCGACGATCGCCAGCATCGAAAAATCGACAAAACTGTCGTTGATGGGGGTGATCAGCGTGTCGGCCAGCGCATGGGCGCGGCGGGCTAAAACAGTGTCGGCACCTGGGCAGTCGATGACAATGAATTCAGTCTCGCGTGAGAGCGCGGCGATCGCTTCCGCGAGGGCGACCTCGTCTTCGGCCTCCGCCTCGCGCCGGGTTTCCGCTTGAGAGGCGTGCACTGCTCGCGAGACCGGCAGTGGAAGGGACACATTGCGCTTCGCTGCTGTCGCGGCACGCGCCTCAAGATAGCGGGTTAACGTTGCTTGACGCGCGTCCAAATCGATCGCGCCGACCCGGTAGCCCTCGCGCAAGAGCCCGACGATCACGTGCATCGCTGCGGTCGACTTGCCCGACCCGCCCTTCTCGTTGCCGAGCACGAGGATGTGCGGGCGGGTTTCGAGCGTGACTCGTGCTGTTGGCAGAGCCCCGTGCACCGCTCCTCACAGCCCAGGAAGTGGGGCGGGCAGAAGCAGCTGCGGCGCCGTGGCGCGCGCCTCGCCCCAACGTAGGCTGCCCGCTGCGCCGCAGGAGCTGCAGACATGGCTCCATTCACCGTGGCTCGCGCCGCAATTTCTACAGGTCCATTCGGGCGGTTCGGGTGCCGAAGCAGCGTCACGCCAGTGCGCTTCCGCCTCGGCATGGGCGCGCTCAGAACCTGCGAACTCTCCTTCCGCAATTTTGGCGAGGAGTGCATGCAGCCGGCGATCCATAACGCCAGCCGCCCGCGCGCGCTCTGCCCAACGCCGTGCTTCAGCCCAGTCCTCGGCCTCGAGCGCAGCCTGTGCGGCAGCAAGAGCCATTTCTGCTCCGCCGACGTCACTCGCTAAGGTCGCGACCCGCTTCGCTCGCCCAGCTTTGCTTTCGTTGGCCGGACCCTCCAGCGCCAGGGCGGCCAACATAGGGTGGGGCGCTTTGGCGAGCCCCTCTTTCAGCGCCCGTTCGGCCGCCCGAACATGTCCCTGCGCGCGCAAACGCCGCACCACGGCCGCGTGCGCCGGGGCCAGGGCAGGGGCAAGCGCCGCCGCTTGCTGTTCGAGACGCAAGGCCGCGCGGGGCTCGGTCTCTTCCTTCGCAGCCGCCAGAAGAAGGGCGGCGCGACGGATTGCCTCATCGGACCCGCTTTCGGCCGGCGGCAACAGCGCGAGGGCAGCCTGCCAGTCACGCCGGCGGACTGAATCCTCGAAGGCAAACGACTTTGCCCAGGCCGCATTCGGCTGATAAACGAGCGCTGCCCGCGCCGCATCGGCCGCCACTGCGTGGTTGCCGCGCTCGACCGCCAGTTGAGCAATGCCGCGCTGGCCAAGCGCGGCTGCCGCTCCCTTTTGTTCGGCCAGGAGGCGGAAGGTCGTTTCGGCGGCCTGAACGCGCCCTGCCGCGCGCGCTGCGTACCCTGCGAGCATCAGCGTCAGTGGCGTATCGCCGAGGAGGCGGCGGGCCTTCTCCCCATGCTTCAGGGCCGCCATCCCGTCTCCTGCCGCGAGGGCGGCGAAGGCAGAGACCATCGCCTCCTCTCCCTCATCGCGCCGACGGAGTGCGCGTTTCAGCCGACGCCGAGCAAGCTGCGAGCGGATTTCGGCATAGAGGCGGACGATCAAACCGACCATGAACAGCGACACGGCAAAAGCGAGAGCAGCGAGCCAGAGCGGACTCTCGATCACCAAGTCGCCGGCAGCGACAGTCAGGGAGGCCGGCCGGGCTGCGACCCACAGCGTACCAGCCGCAACGAGGCCAAGAGCGATGAGGATGAACAGCGCCCGCCGCATCGGAAAAGCTCCTCAACGGCTGGTGACAAGGGCGACGAGATCGTCGCGGGCGGCAATGATCGACTGAGCGTCAGCGATCCAGCCGCCCATCGCGCGCGCTGCTCCCGGCGGCAGGTTGGAAAGCGCGGCCAAAGCCCCGCGCAGATCGCCCGCCTCAAGCGCTTTCTCGGCCTCAGCAAGCAGGGTGGAGACGGGGTCGCCAATCACCACCGAACCGGAGCGCCGAAGAGTGACCAAGCCGGCAAGGCGGTTGCCGGTACGCTCCCAGAAATCGTCGCCCACCGTCTCGCGCAGCTCCCGCGCGGCCTTGGCGGCCTCTGGGAAGGAGCGGCGCAACGAGGCAACGGTCGGCGGCGAGCGTTCGGCAAAGGCCAGAAGCGATTGCGGCACTGGCGTTCCAGCCGGCAACGTGGCGAGCGCAGGGCCGAGAGGACGGCCCGAGTCTAGCGCGGCCTGGGCGGCCATCGCTGCAGCAAAGCGGGCAGCGAGGGCATCGAGGCGCGGATCCTGCATCGGCCGCTGTTCAAGAGCGGAGAGGCGGGCAGAGAGATCGGCTACCCGGGCATCCTCAACCGGTCTCGCTTCAAGCGCCGCCAGGCGGTTGGCAAGCTCCTGCACGCGGTCATCCTGCATGGGCCGCTGCTCGAGGGCGGAGAGGCGGGCGGCGAGATCGGCTACCTGCACATCCCCGACGGGGCGCTGTTCCAGCTGGGCAAGGCGCGTGGCGAGTTCGTCAACGCGCGGGTCGGCGGCGGCAGCGCCCGCAACGGCTGGGCGCGCCTCGAGCGCGGCGAGACGGCGGGCTAGCTCCTCTAGCCTAGGCTCCAGTGGGGCGGCCGAAGCTGGTCGCCCTTCGAGTGCGGCAACCCTGCTCGCCAAGGCAGCGAGCGCGGGATCCGCCGCTGGGCGTGTCATCTGGTCAACGGTCTGCCAACCGACAAACAGGGCGAGCACACCGATCGCAGCCCAGAGAAGGCCAGTCCGACTGCTGGCGCGTGCTGGGGGCGATGACGGGGCAGCGGGAGAGGCGGAGGACGAGGCGGGTTTTGCCGACGGCTCTCGAGGCGGCGGTGCTGACGGCGGCTGAACGACGGGGGCCTTCGTTTGACTGGTCGGTCCAGAGGAATGTGTTGACTGGTCCGACGGCGCCGTCGCGGAGTTCGCGTGCGCTTTGATGTCGGGGCTGGCTTCGGGCGAGGGTGAACCCTCTGCGGGTTTCTGCGCCGCGGCCTGCTGCCCAGAAACAGAGGGTGGGGTTTGTGCCGAAGCGTGCGCGGGCAGCGGTGTGGCGGGTTTGGGCGCTGGCGGTGCGGGAGGCTTCGACGGTTCGTGCGCCTGCGAGGGTGGCTTTGGCGGCTCGGGCGCTGCCGCAGGCGGCTTGCTTGGCATGGCCGTCGCCGGCGGCGATCCTGCGATCGGGGGGGTTTGAGGCTTCTGGCCAGGCGGCTGATCGTCGCCCTTGCCAGGGGGGTCTGTCCGCCCATTCGGAGGAACGCTCATCCTAGGTCCTTCCCATCCCCTGAGAGTTGCAGGAGGCGGCGAGGAGAGCCAGGAGACATTCCTGGTTCGGCCGCGCCGCCGAACGGATACGCCGAAACGCAAGCCCCGTCAGCCCTGACGCGGCGGCGTCGCTGATCGCGATCGCCTCGACCCCCGCGAGCTGCCCTTCGAGACCGCGCCGTCGCACCACTGTAGCGAAGGTTCGGGCGGCGGAGGCTGAAAAAAACAAGACCGCGGCAACCACGCCCTTGCGCAGCGCCGCCTCGACCTCGGAGCCGAGCGCCAGCACGGGAACAGCGTCGTAGGTCAACCGACGCAGCACCCGGAACCCCCGCCCGCGCAGATCGGCGGCAAGCCGCAGCCCCTCGCCCGGGCGCGTGGGCAGGAGGAGAGGGCCGCCGGAGGGGTTAAGCGTCAATGCGGCGAGGGCCGCGAGGGCCTTGGCGTCGCCTGAGGCGGAGCGGACGTCGGAGAACCCGTGTCGGCGCGCCTCCTCGGCGGTGGCATCACCAACTGCAAGCAACGGAAGGCCACGGTGGCTGGCGGGAAGGGTACGGACGGCATTCAGCGATCCGGCGAGAACGGCCTGCACGCGAGCAACCGGCGGTAGCCGGGCCGGCAGCGGCACGATGCGCAGCATGGGCGCAGTCAAGGGCGTAAAACCGCGGGCGCGCAAAAGGCATGTGGTGGCGTACGCATCAGGTTCTGGGCGGGTGACCACAATGACTGGACCATCGCCCGCCGCCGCCTGCGATCCGCCTGGGCATCCGGGCAACAGCCTGCCACCGCCGTCCCCTTCCGCCGTCGCCACGCCGTCCGCCCCCGAGCGTGGGCCCGCTTCAGTCGCCGGTCTCGATCCGGGCGACGAGTTCCTTCACGGTCGGAATGAAGCCGTTGGAGTAAAAAGGATCCGTCGCGAACCGATAGGCGTTGTGTCCAGCGAACATCAAGTTGCGCTCGACGTCGTCGCCGTGCGCGATATCTTGCAGCGTCTTCTGGATGCAAAAAGACCGCGGGTCAGCCTTCTTGCCGGTAGTAAAGTCCGGTTCCTGCTGCGACCAGTTGGAAAAGCGGCAGGCGGAGAGACAGCCCATGCACTCGATCTGGTCGCGCCGAATCTCGGCCGCCTTCTCTGGAGAGACGAAGATCAGCGTCCCGTCTGGTGTGCGCATCGCCTCGGTATAGCCTTGCGCCACCCAGGCCCGGGCACGGGCCGCATCGTTGGGAGTGAGATACACCGTTCGCCCACGCGGCCCCGTTGCAAACGCTTCCGTGTGCTCGCCCAACGCTTGCGCTGTATAGGCGACCTGTCGTTCGTTCCGTGCACGCAACTCTTGCAGGAAGCCGTTGTTGACCGCCGACGACCAGAACCCGGTCGGCGAAAAGCGATTGAGTAAGACGTCCCCCGGCTTCAGCGTGAGCAAGCGGCGTTTCCACGCTTCAGAGATCGGGCTCTCCTTTGTCAGCAACGGACGGGTGCCGAACTGAAAGGCAATGGGGCCCAGCTCCCGGTTGTCGATCCAGTCCTCCCACTCCCGCAGGTACCAGACCCCGCCGGCCATCACGATTGGGGTCGTGGTCAGCCCGAAGTCGTTCATGGTGCGACGGAGGGCAAGAACGCGCGGGTAGGGAGGCTCCGGCTTCTCGGGATCTTCAGAGTTGGAGAGACCGTTGTGGCCACCAGCAAGCCAGGGGTCCTCGTACACCACTCCCCCTAACCACTCGCGCGTCTTGTGGTAAGCACGACGCCACAAAGCGTTGAAAGCACGGGCAGAAGACACAATTGGATAGTAGTAAACCTTGAAGCGGGCGGCGATCTCGGACAAGCGGTACGGCATGCCGGCACCGCAGGTGATGCCATGGATCAGCCCCTTGGCACCCTCCAGGATGCCAGTGATGACGCGTTCTGCCCCGCCCATCTCCCATAGGATATTGGCGTGAATCCGCCCCCGACCGCCGGACATCTCATAAGCGGTGCGGGCCTGCTGGATGCCACCCTGGATGCCGAAGGCGATCAGCTCCTCGTGGCGTTCGCGCCGCGTGCGCCCCTCGTAAATCTGGCGGACCAGTCGCCCATCTGGTGTGTAGCTGTCGGCATTGACAGCGGAGAAGGTGCCAATCCCGCCGGCCGCCGCCCAAGCACCGGCGGACACGCCGTTCGAGACCGACACGCCCTTGCCGCCCTCGACGAGCGGCAGGACCTCCGCCCCACTAAGCCGGAGCGCATTGAGCGCCTTCATAACGCGACTGTTCCTCTCCCGCCGCGATGATTGAGACAGGAGGAGAGAGGGCCTACAAGCCCTGCCGTGTTGCGGCCAAGGTTGCCTCGCGGCATCGTTCCACGATCTCCCCTCGTCCCCTCCCAACGGTTTCCCCTCGTCTCCTCCCGTCGTCTGTGAGAGCAACCGCGGCCGTCACTGCGCGGCCGGCGCCTCTGCCTCCTCGCGACGGCGCCCGCCCTTGGGACCGACCTTGTCGGTAATATCCTCGCCGGACTTCTGGTCCACCACGCGCATCGAGAGCTTCACCTTGCCGCGTTCGTCGAAGCCGATGACCTTCACTTTCACCGAATCGCCCACATTGACCACGTCGGTGGTCTTCGCAACCCTGCCGGGAGCGAGTTCGGAAATATGCACAAGCCCGTCGCGCGAGCCGAGGAAATTGACGAAGGCGCCGAACTCCGCCGTTTTCACCACCTTGCCTTCGTAGATCACGCCGATTTCTGGTTCGGCAACGATGCCACGGATCCAATCTATAGCCGCCTTCGCTGCCTTTTCTTCGGTGGCAGCCACCTTCACCGTGCCGTCGTCCTCGATGTCGATCTTGGTTCCGGTTACCTCGCAGATCTCGCGGATCACCTTGCCCCCTGTCCCGATCACGTCGCGGATTTTGTCGCGCGGAATGTGGATCACGGTGATGCGCGGCGCGTTCCGGCTTAAGGTATCACGCGGCCGAGCGAGCGCCTTGCCCATCTCGGCCAGAATGTGCATCCGCCCCTCGCGCGCCTGTTCGAGGGCGGCACGCATGATCTCAGGTGTGATCGACGTGATCTTCAGGTCCATCTGTAGCGAGGTCACCCCCTTCTCGGTGCCCGCCACTTTGAAGTCCATGTCGCCCAGATGGTCCTCGTCGCCGAGGATGTCGGAGAGGATCGCCACCCCCTTCTCTTCCTTGATCAACCCCATCGCGATCCCGGCAACGGGGCGCGGCAGCGGCACACCCGCATCCATCAGCGCGAGCGAGGAACCGCACACCGTCGCCATGGACGAGGAGCCGTTCGACTCCGTGATCTCAGAGACCACACGCAGCGTGTAAGGGAACTGTTCCTTCGAGGGGATCAGCGGATGGATCGCTCGCCAAGCGAGCTTGCCGTGCCCGATCTCACGCCGCCCCGGTGAGCCGATCCGGCCGGTCTCGCCGACCGAGAAGGGCGGAAAATTATAGTGGAGCAGGAACCGCTCGCGATACTCGCCCTCGAGCGCATCGATGATCTGCTCGTCATCGCCCGTGCCCAAAGTGGCGACACACAACGCCTGCGTCTCGCCGCGAGTGAACAGGGCCGACCCATGCGTGCGCGGGAGAAGCCCCACCTCAACATAAATGGGGCGGATATCCCTCGTGCCCCGCCCATCGATGCGCACGCCCGACTCCAGGATCGCGTTGCGCACGATGTTTGCCTCGATCTCCTTGAGCAGCTCTTTCGCTTTGGCGGGGTCGAGGCCCTCGGAAGCAAGGGTCGCGAGGGCGGCTTGCGTCGCCTGATCGATCCGATCCCGGCGCACCTGCTTCACTGTCTCGCGATAGGCCTCGGCCAAGGGGGCATACGCGATCTCCTCCAGGCGGGTCTTGAGAGCGGCGATCGCCGCATCCTCCTCCGGCAACGGCCAAGGGTCCTTTGCCGCCACTTCGGCGAGCTGCACGATCGCCTCGATCACCGGCTGCATCTGCTCGTGGCCGAACACAACAGCCTGGAGCATCTCCTCCTCGGAAAGCTCGTGCGCCTCGGATTCCACCATCAGCACGCCTTCGGCCGTGCCAGCAACCACGAGGTCAAGCTTCGAGCGTTTCATCTGCTCCTGGGTCGGGTTCAGCACAAACTTCCCGTCGAGGTGGCCAATGCGCGCTGCCCCGATCGGGCCCAAGAACGGGATGCCGGAGAGCGTCAGCGCGGCCGACGAGGCAATCATCGCCACGATGTCAGGGTCGTTCGTCAGGTCATGCGACAAGACGGTGGCGATGACCTGCACCTCGTTGCGGAAGGCAGAGGGAAAGAGAGGGCGGACCGGGCGGTCGATCAGGCGGGACACCAACACCTCGCGCTCGGTCGGACGGCCTTCGCGCTTGAAAAACCCGCCCGGGATCTTGCCCGCGGCAAAGGTCTTTTCCTGGTAGTGTACAGTGAGGGGGAAGAAGTCCTGCCCCGGCTTGGGTTGCTTGACGCCGACAGCGGTGGCAAGCACCACCGTGTCGCCGTAGCGAACAAGCACCGCGCCGTCAGCTTGCCGAGCGAGCTTGCCCGTTTCAAGGATCAGGGGCCGGCCGCCCCAGAGGAGTTCCTTGCGAAAGACTTGAAACATGCGTGTCGTCTCTCCATCGCACGGGCGCACGCCAGAGCCTGGTCGCGACAAAACAGAGGATACAGCCAGCCGACGGCGTCTCGGGCGGCATGGGTCGGGGGCAGCGACGGCGTGCGACACCTCCCCCCAGTCCATGTGGCCGGAAACGCCGGCGAACTCATCCAACTGCACACCACCTTCGTCGCGACGAGGGATCGCTGCCGCGAACCCGTCAGTTTCTGCACGCCCCCATGGCGCGCGCGCTTGATGTGGGGCCTTAGCGCGGTTTCCACCACGTTCTGCCCCGTCTTCACCCCTGGTCCAGCCCTAGCGCCGAAGCCCGAGCCGGTCGACCAGAGCCTTGTAGCGCGCAACGTCCTTTCTGCGCACATACTCAAGAAGGCGTCGCCGCTGCCCGACCATCATCAAAAGACCGCGCCGAGAGTGAAAATCCTTGGCGTGAGTCTTCAAGTGCTCGGTGAGGTTACGGATGCGCTCCGAAAGCAGCGCAATCTGCACCTCTGGCGACCCGGTATCGCCCTCGTGCTGGGCGAACTCCTTGATCAGCGCCGCGCGGCGCTCGGCCGTGATCGACATCGCGTGGGCTCCTTCGCCATCCCTTCGACTGAAGCGGGGAACGCTGATCGCCACCCCAGCCTCGCCGTCCCCTTGCCCGCCTCAATGAGGCTGTGCGCTCAGCAGTCGCACCGGGTGCAACATGCCGGCCTCCAGCCTGCCGATGGCGAGCGTCTTACCCCCCGCCATCACCCGCACAACCCCGCCATCGGGATTGGCTTCAGGCGGAATGCGGCCAAGAAACGACACGAGCGACAGCCGCTCGCCGTTCGCTAGCCGCAAGGCTTCCGCCGCCGTCAGGGCCAACGCCGGGATGTCGGCCAGCGCGGTCTCGATCGGCTTAAGGAAACCCAAGGCATTCTCTTCTTGCCCCATCGCCTCGGCCCTGTCCAGGGCGACTGCGTCGCGTTCGGCAAAGGGGCCGACCCGCAGCCGGCGCAGGGCGGCGACATGGCCCACCGTGCCGAGGGCGCGGGAAAGGTCGCGCGCGAGGGCGCGCATATAGACACCCTTGCCGCAAACAACGCGAAAAACGGCAGTGTCGGGATCGGGGCGCGCCTCAAGGACGATGGACTCGATGCGGGCCGGGCGGGCGGCGAGCTCGACCGCGATACCCTCCCGCGCGAGGTCGTAGGCGCGCTCTCCCTCCACCTTCACCGCTGAGTAGCGCGGCGGCACCTGCTCGATCTCTCCGGTGAAGTGGGGCAGCACCGAGCGGATCGCCTCGTCGGTGGGTCGTGCGGTGGAGGTCCCGATCACCGCCCCGTCGGCATCGTCGGTGTCGCGCGCTTCGCCGAAGCGAAGCGTGAACACGTACTCCTTAGCCCCGCTCATCACATAGGGCACGGTCTTGGTCGCCGCTCCGAAGGCGATGGGCAGCACGCCGGTGGCAAGCGGGTCGAGGGTTCCGCCATGGCCCACCTTCTGCGCGCGAAAAGCGCGTTTGACGCGGTTCACCACGTCGGTCGAGGTAAGGCCTGGGGGCTTGTCTATGACGAGCCAGCCGTCGATCGGCCGGCCTTTGCGGGTGCGAGGCATGGGTTCGCTGCAAGAGGTCGGGCGCGGGCCAAACGCGACACGGCGCCTGCGCCTGATGGCACGGCAGGTGGCAAACGGAAAGTCCCTCAGCGGCGTGCGCAAGCCGCTTGCACCCCCTCGGTTTGCCGTTCTACCTTCAAAAAATAAAAGACTGGGAGGAATCGCCATGGACCGCGCGTCGAGACCGCTGCGGCTTTTTCGTCGCACCGTCCTGGCCTCGGCTCTTGCCGCCCCGCTCATCCGCCCCTCGCGCGCACAGGGGCGCGTGCGTGTGGCCGTGGTCGGCGGCGGTTGGGGTGGCCTGTCCGCTGCCCGCCATGTGCGCAAGGCGATCGACGGGGCGGAGGTGACCCTGATCGAGCCAAACCGCGCCTTCTTCTCCTGTCCCCTCTCCATTCACTACATCGTCGGCGAACGGCGCGCTGAGAGCTTGACCTTCCCGTTCGACGGGCTGATCCGCGACGGAGTGCGGCATGTGGCCGAGCGCGCGCAGATGATCGACCGCACGGCGCGCGTCGTCGTAACGCAGACGCAGCGCGTCGCCTACGACTTCCTCGTCCTCTCGCCGGGCATCGAGTATATGGAAGAGGCGATCCCTGGCTTCGCCGAAGCACAGGGCGCAATCCCTGTGGGGTTTCGCGCCTTCGAACAGCACGCCGTTCGGCGCGCGTTAGAGGCCCATCCTGGGGGAGACATCGTTCTTTCCGTTCCGCCCGTGCCCTATCGCTGCCCAATCGCGCCCTACGAGCGTGCCGCGCTGATCGCACAATGGATGGACCGGCGGGGCATGCCGGGCAAGGTGATCTTGCTCGACCTCAACCCGGAGATCCCGATCGGCGGGCCGACGATCCAGGCCGCCTTCGCTGAACTTTACCCGACACGGCTTGAGCATCACCAGGGGGTGAAGATCATCCGTGTCGATGCTCAGACAAAACGGATCGAGACCAACAAGGGTGTGCTGACCTATGGCACCGCGTCGCTGATCCCACCTATGCGCGCGGGCTCCATCGTTCGCACCGCGGGCTTGGGCGACCGTTGGGCGGCAGTAACGTTCCCTAACTTCCTCTCCGCAGCCGACGATCGCATTTACGTCATCGGCGACGCGGTGGGGTCCACCCTGCCGAAAAGCGGCCACCTCGCCTACGAGGCGGGGATACATGTGGCCGACCACATCGCCGACCGGGTAGCAGGCCGCACCGGACCGGACGGCGACGGTCTGCCGTCCGCCATCTGCTTCGCATTCTTTACCTTGGACGAGGCGATGGGGGTGAAGATCGACGCGCGCTGGAATGATCTCACGCGCGATATCGAGCGCAGAGCCGAGATCGACCCTCGCATAAACCGCAACGCCGCCCAGGCGGCGCGGGAGTGGTCAGAAGCAATCTGGGCCGAACTCGTTGGCTGAGTGCGCGAGCTTTGGGGGGCGGTGGTCATGGCTCGCGCCCGCGCCAGCTCACTTTTTGTCGCAGTTGAGGTCGCGCGCCACAGCCGGTGAGTGCAGCAACGCGTCGATCCGCGCCGCTTGATCGATCGCAGTGTCGGCGCGGAAGACGAGGTCAGGCGCGAATTTTAGCCGCACGACCTCGGCCACACGCGCGCGAAGGAATGGTGACGCGCGCTTGAGCGCGGTGAGCAGGGCGGAGGTATCGCCACCGCCGAGCCGGGTGACGAACACCGTCATGTACCGAAGGTCAGGCGAGGCGCGAACCTCTGTCACCGTGATGCGGGCTGAGGCAAGCTCGGGGTCGCGGAAATCCCCGCGCTCGAACAAAGCGGCGAGCGCGTGCCGAACCTCCTCGCCGACCCTGAGCTGGCGTTGCGAGGGTGCCTTGGCGGTCATCCCTCAGCCCCTGCGGTGCGGTGAGGCACCGCTCACGCCGGCACCGTCTCGATCTCGAAACACTCGATCACGTCGCCCTCGCGGATATCCTGCCAGTTGGCAAAAGCCATGCCGCACTCATAGCCACGCGCGACCTCCTTCACGTCGTCCTTGAAGCGCTTGAGCTGCGAGAGTTCGCCTTGGTGGATCACCACGCCCTCCCGCAACAGGCGCACGCCGGCACCGCGCTTGACCACGCCTTCCGTGACCATGCAGCCCGCGACTTTGCCGACCTTCGTGATTTCGAACACCTTACGGATTTCGGCGTAACCCAGGAACTTCTCGCGCTCCTTCGGCGCCACTTTGCCCTTGACCAGCTTCTCGATGTCGTCGGCAACGTCGTAAATGATCGAGTAGTAACGGATATCAACGCCATCCCGCTGCGCAAGGTCGCGCGCCTGGGCTGTTGCGCGCACGTTGAAGCCGACGATCACCGCATGAGAGGCCTTGGCCAGTTGCACGTCGCTTTCCGTGATCTGGCCAACCGCGGAATGCAAGACGCGCACCCGCACCTCGTCGTTGCCGAGCTTGGCAAGCGTGGCGGCGATCGCCTCTGCCGAGCCCTGTACGTCGGCCTTCACCACCACCGCCACTTCCTTCTGCTCGCCGGCCTGAATGCGGGCAAGCATCTGGTCGAGTGTGCCGCGCGCGGCCACCGCACCGGCGGCAGCCTTCTCGCGCAGCTTGCGCTGGCGGAATTCAGACACCTCACGCGCCCGCGCTTCATCGGCGACAACGACAAACCGTTCGCCGGCGGATGGTACACCGGAGAGGCCGAGAATCTCCACCGGAGTCGAGGGCGGTGCCTCCTTCACCTGGCGCCCCTTGTCGTCGAGCATCGCGCGCACCCGACCCCACTCCGTACCAGCGACGACGATGTCACCTTGATGGAGCGTCCCCCGCTGCACGAGGACGGTGGCCACGGGCCCTCGCCCGCGATCGAGCTTCGACTCGATCACCGTCCCTTCAGCCGCGCGATTGGGGTTGGCACGCAGGTCGAGGATCTCGGCCTGCAGCAGGATCGCCTCCTCCAGCTTGTCGAGGTTGATCTTCTTGATCGCTGAGACCTCGACATCCTGCACATCGCCGCCGAGCTTTTCCACCACCACCTCGTGCTTCAGCAGCTCGTTTCGCACTCGATCGGGCTTTACCCCGGGCAGGTCGATTTTGTTGATGGCAACGATAATCGGCGCACGCGCAGCCTTCGCATGCCGGATCGCCTCGACCGTCTGCGGCATCACCCCGTCATCAGCGGCGACGACGAGAACGACAATATCGGTCACCGACGCGCCGCGCGCGCGCATGGCAGTAAAGGCCTCGTGACCCGGTGTGTCGATGAATGTGATCTTTTGCCCCGACGGCAGCGTCACCTGGTAAGCGCCGATGTGCTGCGTAATGCCGCCGGCTTCATGCGCAGCGACATCCGTCTGGCGCAGCGCATCAAGCAAGGAGGTCTTGCCGTGG
This sequence comes from uncultured Elioraea sp., assembly GCA_938010425.1. Lineage (GTDB taxonomy): Bacteria > Pseudomonadota > Alphaproteobacteria > Acetobacterales > Acetobacteraceae > Elioraea. Next base: position 39,578 of record CALLUO010000025.1, on the reverse strand, counting down.
TCGACATGGCCCATCACCGTCACCACGGGGGGACGCGGGAGGAGGTCGCTGTCCTGATCGACGCCACCTTCGAGACCAAGTTCAACGTCCGATTCAGAGACACGCTTCGGGCGATGCCCGAGTTCGGTGACAACGAGTTCAGCCGTATCGGCATCGATGGTCTGGGTGATGGTCGCCATCACGCCTAGGCGCATCAGCGCCTTGATCACGTCTGCCCCGCGCACCGCCATGCGGCCTGCGAGTTCCTGCACCGTGATCGCCTCCGGAATGACGACCTCGCGCACGATCCGGCTTCCCTCCGCTCGCAGCCGCTCGCGCTGCGCCTGCAAACGCTCCCGCTCGCGCTGGCGCCGCACCGAAGCAAGGCTCCGCACGCGCTCCTCCTCGTCGTTCAACACGGCGGCGAGGTCGAGCCGGCCGGAGCGACGGTCCCGGTCAGGCTGCCCCTTCTTGACCAGGGCCAGCGCAGGTTTCTTCTGAGCTGCCCCGGAACGGCGGGCAGGGCGGACAGTCTCTTCCTCCTCCTCCTCTTCCTCGTCGATCCCGCGCAGACGAAGCGTGGTACTCGCGTTGAATGGACGAGAAGGCTTTGTGGCCGGGCCGGCACTCGCGACCTCGGCGGCGCGGCCTCGCGCCTCGGCACGTTCTCCGGCAGCGGCGGCGCGGCGCTTCGCCTCCTCCTCTTCGGCCTTGCGGCGGGCTTCCTCCTCTGCTTTGCGCCGGGCTTCCTCCTCGGCCTTGCGGCGGGCCTCCTCGGCAGCGGAGAGAACCGAAATTCTCTGCGCCTCCGCCTCACGCCGACGCTGCTCGCGAAGCTGCTCCTCAAGCGCGCGGGCCCGGGCAGCGCGTTCCTCGTTGGTGAGCTGGCGCGGTGCCGGACTTGAGGATCTCAACGCAGGTTGGCCGGGCCGGGCCGGTGGCGCGGCCGCCGGGGAGGTAGAGGTGGGGCTTCGCGGTGCTGAGGCCGGGGGCGATGTGGGCGCGGATGAGGCGGGAACGGGCTGAGCGGTGCTAGGGGTCACGTGGCGCTTTTTCACCACCTCCACCTGCACAACCTTGCTGCGGCCGTGCGGGAAGCTCTGGCGCACGCTGCCTGCGTCCACCGTCTTGCCGAGCTCGAGTCGGCCACGGCTCAAGGAGAGCCGGCCCTTGACCTGATCCGTTCCCTTCGTCTCGCTCATCCGCTCAGCCGGTCCCTTCTCGCTGCCTCCTCTTGCGCCGCGCCGCGCACGCCCGCAAGCCTCTCCGCATCGCGCGCGATCGTCTGCGCAAGCCGCCCCGGCGCGAGAGCGACATGCACCACATGCTCCCGCCCAAGCGCCGCCCCGAGTTCCGCCGCCGTCAGTGGCGACACCACGAGCAATTCGCGCGCGCCCGAAAGCAGCTTGCGCCGCCCTTCAGAAGCGCCATCTGAGGCCGTGACGATCAGCCCCGCCCGCCCCGCCGTCACCCACTCGCGCGCAGCCACAAAGCCGGCCACCGCCTGGCCCGCGCGCCGCGCAAGACCGAGATGCTCTCCGATGCGACGCGCGAGGAGGTGGGCAACATTCTCACGCAGGCCGGCAGGAACCGTCACCGGCCCCTTGGCAGCACGCGCGAAGGCGCGCGCAACCTTCGGGTCATCAAGGAGCTGACCGCGCGCGACCAGCCAAAAGCCGCGCCCGGGGAGTCGTTCTGCGACATCCGGCACGAGCGTGCGATCCGGAGCCAGAACGAAGCGGATCATCCGCTCGCGCGCAAGCCGCTCTCCGGTCGCGACACATCGCCGGGTCGGGCCGGTCTCCTCGGCTTCCTCCGCTGTGTCTCCCTCTCGCGCCGCCAATACCGGCATCCCCTGCGCTCACCCCCGTCGCGCTCAGCCCTGAGCCTGTGCCTGACCCTCGCCCTCAAACCAATGTGCGCGCGCGGCCATGATCACCGTATTCGCCGTCTCCAGGTCCATCGCTTCCTCGCCGCCGAGAATTTCGATCAGCTCATCGGAGGCGAGATCGGCGAGATCGTCGAGCGTCTTCACCCCCTTCTCACCGAGCGCGACCAGCATGGCAGGGGTGAACGGGTGGATTGAGGTAAGCTCGTCGGACACGCCCAATTCCTTTGCCTTCTCGGAAAGTTCAGCATCACGGCGGGCGATGAATTCCTCCGCGCGGCGCTTCAGTTCAGCCGCAATCGACTCATCGAAGCCCTCGATGCCGGCGAGCTCCTCGTCTGGCACGAGTACAAGGTCCTCGACCGAGGTAAAGCCCTCGGTGACGAGAAGCCCTGCGATCACGTCATCCACATCGAGCGCCTCAACGAACAGAGCGGAGCGACGGCGGAACTCTTCCTGGCGGCGTTCGCTCTCCTCTGCCTCGGTCAGGATGTCGATATCCCAACGAGTCAGCTGCGAAGCGAGACGCACATTCTGCCCCCGCCGGCCGATGGCGAGGCTGAGCTGATCATCGGGCACCACCACCTCGATACGGCGGTTCTCCTCATCCAGCACCACTTTGCTCACTTCAGCCGGCGCCAGCGCGTTGACGACGAAGGTCGCCGGGTCGGCCGACCAGGGGATGATGTCGATCTTTTCGCCCTGGAGCTCCTGCACCACCGCCTGCACGCGCGACCCCCGCATGCCGACACAGGCGCCAACCGGGTCGATGGAGGAGTCGTGGCTTAGCACGGCCATCTTTGCGCGTGAGCCTGGATCGCGCGCCACCGCCTTGATCTCGATGATGCCATCGTAAATCTCCGGTACCTCTTGCGCGAACAGCCGAGCGAGGAAATTGGGGTGGGTGCGCGAGAGGAAGATTTGCGGCCCCCGAGCCTCCTCGCGAACATCATAAATGTAGGCGCGCACGCGGTCGCCATTGCGGTAGGTCTCGCGCGGGATGAGCTCATCGCGTCGCAACAGGGCCTCAGCGCGGCCGAGATCGACCAACAGGTTGCCGTACTCGGTCCGCTTGACGATGCCGTTGACGATCTCGCCCACCCGGTCCTTGTACTCGTTGTACTGCCGCTTGCGTTCATACTCGCGCACACGCTGCACGATCACCTGCTTGGCGGTTTGCGCGGCGATGCGGCCGAAATCGATCGGCGGCAGGGGATCGATGATGAACTCTCCGACCTTGATCCCCGGTTTGATCTTCTGCGCCACGGACAGGGGCATCTGGGTCGCCTCGTTCTCCACCGCGCCATCCTCCACCACCTCGGTCCAGCGCGAGAGGCGGACCTCGCCGGTTTTGCGGTCGATATGGGCGCGGATGTCTTTCTCATGGCCGTACTTAGCGCGGCCGGCCTTGGTGATGGCCTGCTCCATCGCCTCCAGCACTTCCTCGCGGTCGATCGATTTCTCGCGCGCGACCGCATCCGCGACCTGCAGCAGTTCAGGGCGGACGATGGCCATGTCCATAGGATGATCCTCCAATCGTATCAGTTGGCGGCGCGTTGCGGCCGCGACGCCTCGATCAGCGCCTCGGTGAGCACGAGCCGCGCGTTGCGTATGGTGGCCAGCGGCAGCGCCACCTCAGTCCCGTCCTCCAGCCTCAACCGCGCCTCGCGCCCTGCCTCGGCACCAAGCACGATGCCTGAAAAGCGGCGCCGGCCGGCAAGGGGGGCGGTGAGTTCCACCTTCGCGAGATGCCCGGCGAAACGGTTCCAGTCCTTGGCGCGGGTGAGCGGCCGATCGATGCCAGGCGATGAGACCTCGAGCGTATAGGTGGAGGGGATCGGGTCCTCGACGTCGAGCATGGCCGAGATCTGGTGACTCACCGTCTCACAGTCATCCACCGTGATAGGCACTTGATCGGCCCGTTCCACCATCACCTGCAGCGTGGGCCGTTCCTTGCCCGAGAGGCGCACGCGCACAGTCTCATACCCCATCGCGGCCAGGGAAGGCGCGATCAGGTCGTAGATACGGGCCTCGAGCCCTTCGTGATGCGGTCGGTCTTCGCTCAAAACCAAAAAGGTGGCCCCGTTGCCGAGGCCACCCTCCGTTCGATCGGCTGGCGTCAGTCCTTCTACTACGATCGCGCGCGACTGAAGACAAGCCCCCGCGAGTCACGCTTCTTTGGCGCGTGGGTGCGCGGCGCGCCAGACCTCAAGAATGCGCGTCTCGTCCACTGCCGTGTAGCGCTGCGTGGTGGAAAGGCTCGCGTGGCCAAGCAGCGCCTGGATGACGCGAAGATCCGCCCCTGAGGCAAGAAGGTGGGTGGCAAAGGAGTGGCGCAAGCTGTGCGGAGTCGCACGCTCGGGCAGGCCCAAGGCGCTGCGCGCGCGTTGCATCACTCGGCGCACGAGGCGATCGTTCAAAAGGCCCCCGCGCGCACCGCGGAACAGGGGTGATTCGGGGGTGAAAGGGTGTGGGCAGAGGGCGAGGTAGCGTGCCACCGCATCGCGCACGATGGGCAGAACGGGGACTTCCCGCTCTTTCCCCCCCTTGCCGCGCACACGCAGAGGCCTCTCTTCGCCGGGCAGAGGTGCGTCCCGCCGAAGCAGGCCAACCGCCTCAGCCGAGCGAAGCCCGCAGCCATACAGAAGAAGAACGAGAGCTGCGTCACGGGCCGCGATCCAGGGCTCTTCAACGAGGCTACCAGCCTCATCGACCAGACGGTCCGTCTCCGCCACCATCAGCGCGCGCGGTGCAGGGCGCCGAATTTTTGGAGTCGAGAGGAGTTTTAGCGCTGGGCAGTCAGGGCCGCCTGTGTGCGCGAGAAAGCGAAAAAAGGTGCGGACAGCGGCCAGCTCCCGCGCCCGGGTCGCGTTCGACGCCCCTCCCACTGCCCGGTGCGCCAAGAAGGCGCGCAAGTCAGCAAGCGTCAGCTGCCCCAGGCCGGCCCGATCCGGCAAGCTCCCCAGATGGTCGGCAAGGAAGGCGAGGAAGCGGCCAAGATCTCCAGCATAAGCGCGCAGGGTCGCGGCTGAGGCCCGGCGTTCAGCGGCAAGCCAAGAGAGAAAAGCGGCGCGCGCCTCCTCCGCGGTTTGGGCATGCATCATCCGCTCCCACGGGCGAGGCACGACTCCAGCACGCACGCAAGAAAAGTGTAGGTCTCCGCCCCCGAGGCGAGCCCCCCGCGCACGGCATCGCGCCAGCCGAAGGCAACAAGCCCAGCCGCCCCGCCAAGGGTGAAGCGGGCGAGCACGTCGGAAGCGACCAAGCCCGCCGCCTCGCCGTGGATGGTCTCGCGCTCCGTCAGGCGGTCGCGCACCAGCGCCGCAGCGGTGCCGAGGGTGCGGCGCACGAAGCCGCGCGGCAGGCGCCTCAGTCCAAAGATGCTGGTCCCTTCGATGCCGAGCGAGACGACATCGACGCCGAGGATCGAAGGCCACTCTCCCTCGACGACCTCGATCACCTCAGCCGGACTGCGCGCGACGAGAAGGGCGAGGACGGCGCGGCGGGCACGCTCAGCAAGCTTGGCTTCAGCGCGGCGAGCGGCGATCAGCGCGGCTTCGCGGCCGCGCGCCTGGTCGATCATCGCCGCCATGTGATCGGCGAGCCGTTCGCCGTGCACGCGCCGAGGCGGAGCAAGCAAGGCATAAAGGTGAGGGCGGCGGGCGAGGAAATCTGGGTGCGCCCGCAAAAAAGCCTCCACTCCAGAGGCCTCGATCTGCTCCCCCCCGGCGGCACGCTCGGGGCGCGGCACGTTTCTCCTCACAGGATGGACTGCCCGGTCTTCGCCCAGTCCGCCAAAAACCCGGCGAGACCCTTGTCGGTGAGCGGATGGTTGATCAAGGCGCGCAGCACGGCAGGAGGCATGGTCGCAACATCCGCCCCGAGCTTTGCCGCCTGCACCACATGCATGGGGTGACGGACAGAGGCGACCAGCACCTCGGTCGCGAAGTCGTAGTTATCATAGATTGTGAGGATTTCGGTGATCAGGCTCATGCCGTCATGGCCGACGTCGTCGAGCCGGCCAACAAAAGGGGAGACATAGGCAGCACCGGCCTTGGCGGCGAGCAGCGCCTGGGCAGGGGAGAAGCAGAGGGTGACGTTAACCAGAATTCCTTCCTCAGCGAGGTCACGGCAGGCGCGCAAGCCCTCCGCAGTGAGCGGCAGCTTGACCACCACATTGTCGGCGAGTTTGCGCAACGCCCGCCCCTCCGCCAGCATGGCAGCGTGCTCGGTCGCTGTCACCTCGGCCGAGACTGGGCCTTCCACCACCTCGCAGATGTCGGTGATGACCTCCGCCATCTTCCGCCCCGTTCTCGCGATCAGGGACGGGTTGGTGGTAACCCCATCGACGAGGCCGAGGGCGGCGAGTTGGCGAATCTCGGCGATGTCGGCGGTATCGAGGAAGAATTTCATGACAGCAGTGGGGTCCCCTTGGCGCCTCCGCGCCCCCGCACCTTAGCGGTGGGGGAGGCCCCGGAGAAGCGCATCGAGGCGCGGGGCGCCCCGCGGCGCGTTCCGGTGCTGCTGCCGCTGCCGCTTGCTGGGCCCTACGACTATGCCGTGCCAGAGGGGATGGAGGTCACGCCGGGAGCCGTGGTGACGGTGCCGCTCGGGTCGCGCCGGCTTCATGGCGTGGTCTGGCACGGGCCAGCTTCGGGCGAGGTGGCGGCCGCGAAGCTTCGCCCGATCGTCGCTCTTGCCGACGTCCCACCCCTCCGAGACCCCTTACTCAGCCTCATCGACTGGGTCGCCTCTTATACGCTGTCCCCGCCCGGCGAGGTGCTGCGCATGGCCCTGCCCGAAGCGGCACTCTCCCCCCCGCCCGCGCCGCGATCAGGCTGGCGTGCCGCCTCGCCTTTGCCCGAGGGTTGGCGCGTGACGCCCGAACGGGCGCGTGTGCTCGCCGTGCTGGAGGGCGCGGGCGGGCTTGCTTGGGCGACAGCCGATCTCGCCCGCGCCGCCGGCGTTTCACCGGGCGTGATTCGCGCGATGGCGATGTCCGGGCTGCTCGTTCCCACCCCCCTGTCCGACCCCTCGGCTTCGGTCCCCTCCCCCCCGCCACCGCGGCCGCTGCGGCCGGCCCAGGCTGAGGCAGCTGCCGCCCTCCGCGCGCGCGTCGCCGCGGGCGGCTTTTCCGTCACCCTCCTCGACGGCGTGACGGGGTCGGGCAAGACCGAGGTGTATTTGGAGGCCGCGGCGGAAGCGGTGGCGCGGGGGAGGCAGGTGCTGGTGCTTCTGCCAGAGATCGCGCTTTCGGCCCAGGTGATCAACCGTTTCGCCGCCCGCTTCGGTACCGCCCCAGCCGTGTGGCACTCAGACGTGCCAGCAGCCCGGCGCCGAGACACCTGGCGGGACGTGGCGCAGGGCATCGCACCCATCGTGGTCGGCGCCCGCTCCGCGCTGTGGCTGAATTTCCGCGCTTTGGGCCTGATCGTCGTCGACGAGGAGCACGAAACCGCTTTCAAGCAAGAGGAAGGGGTTGTCTACCACGCCCGCGACATGGCCGTGGTGCGGGCACGGCTCGAGGCCATTCCGTGTGTGCTGGTTTCGGCCACCCCCTCGCTTGAGACCCGCGCCAACGTCGAGCGCGGCCGTTATGCCCGGCTTCACCTGCCAGATCGCCACGGTGCGGCTGGCGAGCCCGCGGTGGCGGCGATCGATCTTAAGCGTCACCCGCCGCCGCGGGGCTTTTTCCTTTCACCTCCCCTACGCGAGGCGCTCGCCGCAACCCTGGCGCGCGGAGAACAAGGCCTGCTCTTCCTCAATCGCCGCGGATTCTCGCCCCTGACGCTTTGCCGCGCCTGCGGCCATCGCTTTGCCTGTCCCAATTGCACTGCGTGGCTCGTCGAACACCGCTATACGCGGACTTTGCAGTGCCATCATTGCGGCCATAGCGAGCCGGTTCCGCCCGCCTGCCCGGCCTGCGGCGCCGACGGTACGCTCACCCCTGTGGGCCCGGGGGTGGAGCGGATTGCGGAGGAGGTGCGCACGCTTTTCCCCTCCGCGCGGGTGCTCGAGATGTCCTCAGATACAGTGGACGGGGCACGCAAGGCGGCGACCCTGGCAGCGATGATCGAGGCGCGCGACGTCGACCTCATCGTTGGCACCCAGCTTGTCGCGAAGGGCTGGCACTTCCCGAATCTGACCCTGGTCGGCGTGGTCGATGCGGATTTGGGCTTGGCGGGCGGAGACCTTCGCGCGGCCGAGCGCACCTTCCAAATCCTGCATCAGGTCGGCGGCCGGGCGGGTCGGGCAGAACGGCCTGGGCGCGTGCTGCTGCAGACCTGGGTTCCCGAACATCCTGTGATGCGGGCTCTGGTTTCAGGCGAGGTCGAGCGTTTTGTTACCGCCGAACTCGCTGAACGGCGGGCGGGGGCGTGGCCGCCTTATGGCCGCTTGGCAGCGCTGATCGTCTCAGCCAAAGACTCCGCGACGGCGGATGCGGCCGCGCAGGCGCTGCGGTGTGCCGCGCCGGAGGGAGAGCGTTTCCAGGTGCTGGGTCCCGCCCCCGCACCGCTTGCCATCCTGCGCGGGTGGCATCGGCGCCGGCTTCTGCTCAAGGCTGCGCGCGACATCGATGTGCCGTCCCTGCTTCGCGGGTGGCTCGCGTCCGTACCGATTCCTCGCTCGGCGAGGGTCGAGGTGGATGTCGATCCGATCAGCTTCCTTTGAGGCCGTGTTGCGCCCAAGTTTTTCGCGCGTGCGTCGCTCGCCCCGCGCTAGACTTTGGGCCTGCTTGCAGGAGGCCACCGTGCCACGACTATCCACCGCACTTGCTTCTTTGGCCGCCGTGGCAGCGGCTGGCGTACCCTCAACTTTTGGGCAGTCAGTGTGGGTTTGGGATCTCCATCGGGGCTGGATACCGGGTCCGGTGATCGTCGCCCCGCCATACGCAGGCCCTTCTTTCGCTGCTGGCCCTGTGCCGCCGCTCTCCGGCTCGCCTGTTCCCCTTTTGAGCGGTCTGCCGCCCTCCACCTTTCCAGCGCCTCCCTCCGGCCTGCCCTTCGTCCCAGAGCGCCCAGAGGCAATCGCACGCGACGCGTTCGGCCACCCAACCGCAACCATCGAGCCGCGCCGGCGCTGACGAGGGTCAGCCGCGCCCGACGTGTGGGGCCGGTGAGCGGAGCGAGGGGCACGCCAAGTCCCAGCGCGGGCGAGGGGAGACGAACAGGTCCTGGCCAGGATCACCTGCCCGCGCGCGTTCAAGTGCTGCCCAAGCCACCATCACCGCATTGTCGGTGCAAAGGGCAGGCGGGGGCGCGACCATTCGACGTCCTTCCTCGGTGGCAACGCTCGCCAGCGCGGCTCTGACAGTTGCGTTTGCTGCCACCCCGCCGGAGACCACGAGGGTGTTGCACGCAGGAACCATCCGCAGCGCTGCCCGCGCCCGATCTGCCAGTTGCTCCGCGACCGCCGCTTGGAACGAGGCGGCGAGATTGGCCCGTTCGCTGCGCGAAAGGCGCTCTCCACGCGCAGCCAGCCAGGTTGCGACTGCTGTCTTCAACCCCGAGAAGGAGAAGTCGCACCCCGCACGCCCGCGCATCGCACGCGGAAGGGGGACGGCCCCAGGGTCACCCTCGCTGGCGAGCTGTTCGAGCGCGGGCCCTCCCGGCCAAGCGAGCTCCAGCATCTTTGCCACCTTATCGAAAGCCTCGCCCGGCGCGTCGTCCAGCGTGCGGCCAAGCACGCGATGCGCGCCCGGGCCCCGTGTCTCGACCAGCAGGCAATGACCGCCCGAAACAAGGAGGGTGAGGTAGGGAAACTCGGGCCGAGGCTCAGCCACTCCCGGCAGGCGGGCGGAGAGCGCATGCGCCTCGAGGTGATTGACGGCGTAAAAGGGCAAGCGGCGGGCGAGCGCTAAGCCCTTGCCGAAGTTAGCGCCGATGATCAGCCCGCCGATCAGCCCGGGCCCGGTGGTGGCGGCGACGATGGCGGGCGCTGCCCCACCCTCGGCCAGCACGGCCTCCACCATGCCGGGCAGCCGGGCGAGATGGGCGCGCGCCGCGAGTTCGGGCACGACGCCGCCGTAGCGCGCGTGCTCCGCCACCTGGCTCCACAGCGCTTGCGCCAGCACCCGGCCCTGAGGGTCGAGCAGAGCCGCTGCGGTCTCGTCGCAGGAGGTCTCGATGCCGAGCACGGGGCCAGAAACGACGCCAGGCGCTGTCATGGGGGTTTCATTCACGCCCTTCCGCCTATCTTCGCAACATCGTAGGGAACACGCGCCATGTCACGCCACCCGGGGGAACGCCCCGTCTCGCCACACGCGCCGCCGCCCCCCGGCCATCAGCGCCGCCCACTGCCGCTGCGCGTTGGCACCCGGGCCTCGGCTCTTGCCCTTACCCAGACGCGGCTCTTCCTCGCCCGCCTTACCGGTTTCTGCCCTGTTCTGCGCGATGCCAAGGCCTTCGAGGAACATCCAATCACCACGACAGGCGACCGCGTCACGGACCGCCGGCTTGCCGATGTCGGCGGTAAGGGCCTATTCGCGAAAGAGATTCACGAGGCTTTGCTCGATCGGCGGATCGACTTTGCGGTGCATTCGCTGAAGGATTTGGAAACGGAGCTCCCCCCCGGCATCGTGCTTGCCTGCTGCCTCGCCCGCGAGGATGCGCGCGATGCCCTCGTGCTCGCCCCGCATTGCGGCCCGGTGGATCTCGGCGACCCGCTTTCCGCGATCCCGCCGGGCGGCACGGTCGGGACCTCTTCTGTTCGACGCGCTGCCCAGCTCCTGCACCGCAGACCCGACCTCGTGGTCACTCTGCTGCGTGGCAATGTGGGCACCCGTCTTGCCCGTGTCAGCGCAGGCGAGATGGACGGTACCTTGCTTGCCTACGCGGGCTTGCGCCGGCTCGGGCTTGAGGGTGCGGCGGCAGCGGTGCTCGATCCCGAGGTGATGGTCCCGGCTGCGGGGCAGGGCATTGTTGGCGTGACAGTGCGCGCCGACGACACGGAGCTATGCGAACTTCTCGCCGCCATCGAGGACCCCGAGGCCGCGGCGGTGAGCCGGGCCGAAAGGGCTTTGCTTGCAGCCCTCGACGGCTCCTGCCGCACCCCCATTGGGGGCCATGCCGAAATCCGCCCCGACGGTTCTCTGCGCCTCGTCGGGCTGGTGGCGAGCGAGGATGGCACCTTCCTGCTCAAGCGGGCGCTCGTCGGTGCGCCGACGGATGCTGTGCGGCTCGGGCGTGAGCTGGGGCAGAGCCTTCGGCGCGACAGCCCGGCTGAGATCTTTGCGGCCTAGGGGTCGCGAGCCGCAGCGTGATGGGCCCTTCCCCACCGCCCTTATCCAGCGCTACGCGATCGCCGCACCTCCTACCTCGCGCGAGAGTTTGGCCAAGATGGCGGAGGCGAAGGCGGAATAATCCTCAGCGCTGATGACAAAGGCGCCAGGCCCGACAATCAGCGCCTCGCGATAGTACTCCTCAAGATCCGGCTCCTCATTCACCACCGCAAGCCCGTTCACCGTCACCCCCGCAAGTTCGGCGGCCGCACGCGCCGTGGCGAGCGGCAGACCGGCATTGGCGCGACCATCGCCGGAAACGTCGACGACGCGGCGCGCGGGCCGGTAGGGGCAGCGTTCAAGAAGCGCGAGGGAAGCGGCAAGACCCTCCCCGAGCGCGGTCGCACCGGCAGGGATCATACGCGGCGTGGCGTCGATGGCATCGGCGAAGGACGCAGCGTCAGCGACCGAGGCAAGCCGCCGCCAGGGCACAGCCAGTTCACGCACCCCCGGCCCCGACCAGAACAGCATCGCAACCGCTGCCGCCCCCGCCGGGCCAGAGGCGAGACTCTGCGCCAGCGCCTCGTCACGGAACGCTGTCGCATAGCCTCCCATCATGAGGGCGAATTCGCCGAAATCAACCGAGGCCGAGACGTCGACGGCAAGCACGAGGGCGATATCGACGGCATGCGTCGCGTGCTGAACAGACGATGGCATGTGGGGACTCTAGGCCATGGCGCGGCGGGAGGGGATGTCATTGGCCATCGCGAATCCTCCGGCTAAAGTGCGGCAAGGGAGCGTCGTTGTTGGCCGAGGAGCAGTTCGGCCTGTTCGGACCAGGCTTCGTGCGTTGCGAAGGGGGAGACGATCGTGGAGATGTCCGAACCGAAACCGCTCCCGGTTGCGGACTCGCGGGCGAGCGTGCTTGACGCGCTCTTGCCGAACCCGCCCTGCGAACCGCCCATCGGCGGTGACGGGCGACACGTTCCCGTCTCGGTGCTTATGGCTGAGCTGGTCTCGACATGGCCGAGGCCTCGCATTTCCCTGGGCGAAATGATCCAGGCCTTTGGCCCGCGTGGCTACGGCATCCTGATGATCCTGTTCGCCATCCCAAATCTTCTGCCGATTTACATTCCCGGCTGGTCGCCGATCTTCGGCATTCCGCTCGGCATCGTTTGCCTGCAGCTGGCTCTTGGCCTGCCTGCACCGAAACTGCCGCGGTTCCTCACCGACCGGTCGATGAGGCGAGAGGACCTCGCGATGATCGTCGAGAAATCCTCGCCTTGGATCCGACGCATCGAGCGCTACATCCGCCCCCGCCCTTCCGTACTGACCGGCTGGAAGGCCGATCGTTTGGTTGGCGCCTACGGTGTGTTCCTCGCTTGCCAGGTCATGGTGCCGCTTCCTTTCACCAATGGCCCCCCAAGCCTTGCAGTGGCGATCATGGCGATGGGGCTGATTGAGGAGGACAGCCGGGCCATCGCCGTCGGTGCCTTGGTTGGGCTGTTCGCCACCGTTTTGAGCTTCGCCATCATAGGCGGGCTGTTCTGGGTTGCCGTGCGAGCGGTCACCTTGGTTGTTTGAGAGGCTGCAAAAAGGAAGCCCCCTTCCGAATCCGTCAGCAGGCATTTACACACGATGGCGGTGTCGGTGGCCCGCAAGGGCTGAAACGGGAATGCGGTTGGGTGCCAGGGGAGGCGCCGAAGCCGCAGCTGCCCCCGCAACCGTGAGCGGAGAGGCCGTGCCCCCTGATGCCACTGGACGATCGGTCTGGGAAGGCGGGGTGCGGCGGCGAACGGAGACCCCGTCGCGCTTCGCGAGCCGGGAGACCGGCCGGCACCAGCCGCATCGCTGCCGGGCGGGGTGAACCGGAGCGACGGTCGGGCAGTCGCCCTCCGCACGCGGCGTGTTGGTCGGGGCCGTTCGCAGAGGGGGCGAGCGTGAGACAAATCGTGCCTGCGCCTAGCCTTCGGTCCGGCGGCCTCGGCCGTCCATCAAGACCGAGGACAACACCGTGCGCACACCTTTGCTTGCTTCTGCGGCCGCCGCCGCCATCGCCCTTCCTGCCTTTGCCCAAACGCAACCGTCCAACCTGAGGCTGCTGCCCGAGACCGTGGTGACGGCAACTCGTGTGGCGACGCCAATCGAGCGCCTGCCGGCGGGCGTGACGGTGATCACCCGCCGCACGATCGAGGAACGCGGCTATCGCAGTCTTGTCGACGCGCTCTCCGCCGTCCCAGGGCTGCGTTCGGTTCAGCTTGGCCCTCTCGGCCAGCAGACGAGCGTCTTCATGCGAGGCACGAACTCCAGCCATGTTCTCGTGCTGCGCGACGGCATGCCGATCAACGACCCCTCGACGCCCACTGGTCTGTTTGACTTTGGCAACGACCTGCTCGACGACGTCGAGCGCATCGAGGTGGTGCGCGGCCCGATGTCCGGCCTCTACGGGTCGGGCGCGATCGGGGGCGTGGTGAACATCATCACGCGCTCCGGCCGTGGGACGGGTCGGCCCCTCACCGCGCTCGGCGAGGTTGCGGGCGGAACCCAGTCGACCGCGGCCGGATCGGGCGTGCTGAGCGGCGAATGGCGCGGGCTCGACTACGCCCTGGTGGCGAGCGGGCTCACCACTCAAGGCTTCAACATCAAACCTCCTCGCCTTGCCACCAACATCAGCGAACGCGACGGGGCGAGGATCGGCACTCTGACCACCAATTTTGGCGCTTCCCTCAGCGAGCGGTTTCGCGTTTTCGCCTTCGGCCGGCTGCGCGAAAACAAGGCTGACATCGACCAAGCAGGGCGCGATGACCCGAACTACACGCTGCGCAACCGCAGCGGCATGTGGCGCGCGGGCATCGCCGGTGCCGTGATCCCGGGCTGGCTCGACACCACCCTGGCCGTCGGTCAGTCGCGTGACAACCGTCAGTCTCGTGACCGTCCCGACCTCTTCCCCTTCTCCGGCAGCGACGACTCCCGCTACCTCGGCACCCGCACCGTTTATCAATGGGACAACACCCTGCGCTTGCCAAACCGCGGCGCAGTGGACGATGCCGCCATCACGTTCGGCCTGCAGCGGCTCGAGGACCATGCAGACGTCAACGTGCGCTCTGGCGCCTTCGCGCAGGACGTCGATCGCGGCACGCGCAACAACGCGGGCTACCTCGGCATGCAGTTTCGCCTGTTCCAACGGCTCGACCTCACCGGCAACATCCGCCACGAGATGCCGCGCGACTTCGCCGACACCACGACCTGGCGCGTCGGCGGCGTTCTCGCCGTTCCCGAGGCGGCCCTGTCGCTTCATGTCGCGTATGGTACGTCGTTCCGCGCGCCCACGCTTTTCGACCTCTTCGGCGTTGGCAGCTTCGGCTTCCGCGGCAATCCGAACCTCAGGCCGGAGAAGGGACGCGGTGGCGAGGTGGGTGCAATGGTCGATCTCTCCGCCTTCATGCCGCATCCGGGGCGGCTCTCCGTCACCTATTTCCAGAACCGAATTCGAGATCTAATCGCCGACGATGCCTCCTTCACGACGCGGATCAACATCGGGGGCGCCACGATCGATGGCGTGGAAACCGCCCTCGACCTATCTCCCGCCGACTGGCTCGATGTGCGCGCAACCTACACGTGGACAGTGGCACAGGACCAGAACAGCGGGGCCCAGCTGCTGAGGCGTCCCCGCCATCAGGGGAGCGTGGGGGCGACTTTGCGCGCCAATCCGCGCTTCAGCCTTGCCGCCGATGTGCTGCTGTTCGGTCCAGCGGCCGACGCCCTTTATCGCGACAGCGGCATCTTCGCCGGACGCGGCGTCAATCAGGGTGGGGCGCTGGTGAATGTCTCCGCCCGCTGGCAGGTGACAGACGGGCTTGAGTGGTTCGCGCTCGGCCGCAACATCACCGGCAGCCGCTACGAACCGGGAAATGCGTACGTGGTCTCAGGCGCCTGGGCTCTGACCGGGCTTCGCGCGCGGTGGTGACGCCTTAGAGCAAGAGGTCGCACCATACGGGTGTATGGTCTGAGGGGCTGTCCTTGCCGCGAAGGGAACGATCCACGCCCGAAGCGATCAGCCCCTCTGCTGCGCGCGGTGAGAGGAGGAGATGGTCGATGCGCAAGCCCCGGTCCTGCGCCCATGCCGCGCCCTGATAGTCCCAATAGGTGTAGCCGTGCTCCTCGGGGTGCAGCGCGCGGAAAGCGTCTGTCCAGCCCTGCCACAGCACGGCGTGCCAGGCGGCGCGGCTTTCCGGCTGGCACAGCGCGTCCTCCACCATCGCTTTCGCATCCGCCACGTCGCGCTCCGTCGGGCAAACGTTCCAATCTCCCCCCAGCACCACAGGGCGCTCGGTGTCGAACAGCGCTTCGGCGTGAGCAGCAAAGCGGCGCATCCAGGCAAGCTTGTACGAAAATTTCTCTGTCCCCACTGGGTTTCCGTTTGGTGCGTAGAGGGAGACGATGATGAGGTCGCCGATTTCGGCTTCGAGATAGCGCGCCTGATCGTCAACCGTGTCGCCCGGCAGAGCGCGCGCACGCTCGGTCGCCTTCGCGCGCGAGAGGATCGCCACGCCGTTGAACCCTTTTTGCCCAACGACGAGAGCGTGGTAACCGGCCTCGCGCACTTCGAGGGTAGGGAAGGCCTCCTCGGTTGCCTTCAACTCTTGCAAAAGCAGCACCTCGGGCGCATGCGGGTCCCGCAACAGGTTCAACATGTGCTTCGTGCGCGCCCGTACGCCGTTAAGGTTCCAGCTCGCGATGCGCATCCGTTCGGCCATCGTCCCACCCTCTCCACCTTTGCCTGCTTAGTCACGCAGCCGAAACGTGATCGGCACGGCGACGCGATCCTCCACCGCCAACCCATTTCTCCGTGCTGCAACAAAGCGCCACTGTCGCACAGCCTCCACCGCGGCGTCGTCAAGCACGCGGTGACCAGAAGATCGTGCGACGTCGATCGCAATCGGGCGGCCTTCGGGTGAGACCGTGACCGCGAGCAGCACCGTCCCCTGCCAGCGGTTACGCCGCGCTTCCCAGGGATATGCAGGCTCGGCCTTGGTGTGGATGCTGGCAGGCAAGAAGTTTCCGCCTTCTGCGACTGTCGCAGCAAGACTGTCTTCACCCTCGCCCGTCCCCTGGCCCGCGCTCTGTGTCCTCGCGGCAGGTGCAAGCCCGGGGGTTGAGCCCCCGCCTGCCTGCGGGGAACGGCGCGGCGGAAGCGGCAGAGGCGGCGGCAAGGGCAGCGCGGCCAGGGCAGGCACAGCGGCTGTCTTCACAGCATCGAATGGCGGCCTCTCCTCCGTTGCCACAGGGGCGCTCTCTTCCTCCTCCATCGTGGCCGGCTCAGGGCGCGCGGCGTTCGAAGACGATGTCTCTCTGATCGTGCCGACAGCGTCGGTCCACAACAAAGCAAGGCCAGGTGCGGCGTCGTGGTCCATCCTCCGTCCGCCAGAGGGGCCGTGCCACAAGGCCGCCAGCACCGCAGCGTGAATCGCAGCAGAAACAGCGAAACCGAGGGCAAAGGCCCGGCTCATGCCGGCAGCACCGCATGATCCGCGCCGAAGCGGATGCCGAACACACGGCCTGCTGTCGCATTGTTCAGCACAGCCGTGGCAGGGCCCTCCGCCACGAGGTGTCCATCCGCGAGAAGAAGGAACCGGTCAGCGAAGCGCGCCGCGAGCGTCAGATCGTGCAGCACGACGACGACCGCGCGCCCTTCCTCCGCCGCCAGCGCACGGAGCAACCGCATCACCGCAAAGGCCGCTGCAGGGTCAAGATCCGCTGTCGGTTCATCCAAGAGCAGCACGCGGGGTTCTCCGGCGAGCACGCGTGCGATCATCGCCCGCTTCGCCTCTCCGCCCGATAAACGATCGATTCGCGCTTCCGCGAGAGATGCAAGACCGAGGCGGGCGATCGCACGGGCGACCGGGGCCTGAGCCCGGTCGCCGTATGGCAAACGGCCGAGGGCGATCACCTCACGCACCGGCATGCCCCAGGCGGCGCGCGCTCTCTGCGGCAGCCAGCCGATCCATCTCGCCCGCACCTTGGGCGGCAGCTCGTCGAGCACCTTGCCCTTGACCAGCACGCGGCCGCGCGTGGGGCGAACAAGCCCTGCCAGCAGGCGGAGCAGGGTTGACTTGCCCGCTCCGTTGGGCCCAATCAGCGCCACCAATTCGCCGATGCCGACGCGGAACGATAGTTGCGCGAGCACTGGTCGGCCGGAGCGGACAAGGGTAACGTCTTCGACCTGGATCATGCGGCGTGCGCCTCGCGCACGGCGACCGCGAGCAGCACCGGAGCGCCGATCAAGGCCGTCAGCACACCAAGGCGGAGCTCCTGCTGCAGCGGAATGAGTCGAACAACGAGATCGGCCGCGAGCACGAGGGCGGCCCCGGCTAGGGCGGAAGGCAGAAGGAGAGCGCCCGGTCTTTCTCCGACCACGCCGCGCAACAAGTTCGGCACCATCAACCCGACAAATCCGACACCCCCTGCGACTGCAGCGGCTCCACCAACGCCGAGGGCAGTGCCGAATGCAGCGCGCGCCATGGTCTGCCCGACCGCGATGCCAAGCGACGCCGCCGTCTCCTCGCCCAAGGCGAGCGCATCAAGCCGCGCGCCCAGCGGAAGGAGCATTGCGGCGCTCGCTGCAACAGGTGGCAACGCGATCATCACCTCGCGCCAAGAACGATCCTCAAGCGAACCAAGAAGCCAGATTGTGACCTCCGCCAGGGCATACGGGTTTGGTGCAAAGGACAAGGCCATGGTCACCAGTGCAGAGGCGATTGCCGCGACGCCGATTCCGGCGAGAATAAGCGCCGTCCCGCTGCCTGTACGCGCCGCGATCATCAGCACGGCGGCAGCGGCAACCAGTGCGCCTGCGAGGCCACCAAGCGGAAGAGCAGGCGGAAAAGCGGCAGCGAGCCCCCAGTAAAAGGAAAGCACCGCACCGAAAGAGGCGCCACCCGTCACGCCAAGCAAGCCGGGATCAGCGAGGCGGTTGTGCAAAAGCCCCTGCAGCACCGCGCCCGAAAGGGCAAGGGCAGCGCCCACGAGAACGGCGAGCGTGGTTCGAGGGGCGCGCACCTGCCATAGGATCAGTGGATCGACATCGAGCCCGAACCCGGCAGCCCCGACCGCAAGCGAAAGCAGGGCAAGGCCAAGCGTGCCCAAAGCCAGGGCGAGGATCATCGCGCGGCGAGAAGCTCCACGGCGCGCAGGCTCGCCGGGCCGCCGCAGGCGAGCCAGGCGGCCGGAAGCGCCAGCCGCGGCAGGCCTGTCAGAGCCGGATGGTTGAGCAGGGCCTCGGAGAGCGAGGGGGATGGCGTCGCGGCGAGAACGACCAGAAGATCGGGCGGAGCGGCCAGCAGCCGTTCCAGCGGCACCGTGCCGTAGCCGGAGAAGGGGGCGGCATTGCGCCAGCCAGCTGCACGCAGCACCGCATCCGCGAGCGTGCCCCGGCCGGCCGTGAAGCCCCGCGCCTCCCAAACCAACGCCCGCGCATCACGTTCCGCACGAGGCACAGCGGCAAGACGCGCCAACATCTCTTGCACCAGATGCTCGCCGCGTTCGACCTCGCCGAGCGCTGCCGCCACCGCCCGCGCCTGGGCCGCGATGTCGGCGAAATCGGCGGCAAGGCCAAGGTGCACGACAGGCACACCCCTCGCTTTCAGAGCAGAGACCACCGCTGTACCCCCCCACGCTCCGGCGATGGCGAGATCGGGCTTGCGCGGCAGCACCTCCTCGAGCACGGGACGCACCGTCGGCAAGCCGCGCGCCGCCTCGGCCTCGGCAGAGAGCGAAGGGTCGGCAGCCAGCGGCGAGAGGGCTGCGATGCGCGCGCGATCAGCCAATGCCAAAACAAACTGGTCTGCGCAGAGATTGAGTGACACCACACGCGCCGGTTTCGCCTCCGCCTCGGCCATGCCGACAAGGAGGGCAAGCAAAACCCTAAACAATGACCACACCGCGATGCTTCGCCTTGTGAGGAGGCTCGACATGGATGGTGATGACCGCCGGGTCGAGTTCCGCCTTCAAGGCGTTCTCGATCCGATCGCAGATGTCATGCGCTTCGCCAACAGCCATGGTCTCTGGCACAACCAGGTGGAACTCGATGAACGTGAAACGCCCCGCACGCCTTGTGCGCAAATCATGCGCTTCGATTGCGCCGTCGGCATGGGTCGAGATCAACGTTTTGATCCGCTCGAGCGACTCCGCCGCCACTGCTTCATCCATCAGTCCGCCAACGCTTTCTCGCATCAACCGCCAGCCGGACCAGAGCACATTCGCCGCTGTCGCCGCGGCAAGTGCTGGGTCAAGCCAGAGGATGCCAGTGAGTGCAACCAAGCCGACACCGACAATCACGCCGAGCGACGTGACGACGTCGGCGACAAGGTGCTTGCCGTCAGCAATCAGGGCGGGAGAGCCAAGCCGCTTGCCCCGACCGATGAGATGCCACGCCCAGGTGCCGTTGATCGCGGTGGCAGCGGCGGTCATCGCGAGACCGAGCGGGGCCTCTTCGATCATGCGCGGCACAGTGAGGGCTTCCCACGCTTCCTTCAGGATGGATGCTGCGGCGATAACGATCAGCACGCCAGTGAACACCGCCGAGAAGTACTCGGCCTTGGCATGGCCGTAGGGATGGTTTTGATCGGCCGGACGGGAGGCGTAGAGGACAGCAGCAAGCGCTATCGCCGACGCAGAGACATTGACCACACTCTCCAGCGCATCGGCATAGAGCGCGACCGAACCCGTGATCCACCATGCCGCGACCTTGAGGCCAAGCACCACGACAGCGATGGCGAGCGAGGCTGCGGCAAGGGACTGGGCGCGGTGCATCGCCACTGCTTATAGCAGGAGGCTAAGGCCAACGCAGCCTTGTCCACGTGGTGGCGTGTCGTTGGCGAGGAGGGTGCCGCGGGCCGCGACCAATCGCGTCCTTTTAGACCGAGAAGTATTTTGCTCGCGGATGAAGGATAACGAGCGCCGAGGTGCTTTGCTCAGGGTGAAGTTGCCACTCGTCGGACAGGCTGACCCCGATCCGCTCAGCACCCAACAGGCGGAGCAGCGGCTCCTGGTCCTCGAGCCGCGGGCAGGCCGGATAGCCGAAGGAGTAGCGGCTGCCGCGATAGCCCTGCTGCAGCATTCTCTCTATGTCGCGGTCGTCCTCGGCAGCGTAGCCGCACTCAGCGCGGATGCGCTTGTGCACATACTCCGCCATGGCTTCGGCGAGCTCGACCGAAAGTCCGTGCAGATAGAGATAGTCCTGGTAGCGGTTGGCTTCAAACCAGGCGCGCGCGACGTCTGAGGCCTTCTGACCGACGGTAACAACCTGCAGCGCGATCACATCGCGTGCGTGTGGACCGTTGTCGATATCGCGCACGAAGTCGGCGATGCACTCGCCATCCTCCTTTGCCTGACGCGGCAGGGTGAAGCGGACGAGTTCAGTCGTGCCATCTTCATCAAACAGCACGAGGTCATTGCCCTCACCGGCTGCTTTCCAGTAGCCATAGATGGCTTGCGGCTTGAGGATCGCTTCGTCCTCGCATAGTTTCAACATCCGCTTCAGCACTGGGCGCAGCTCCTGTTTTGCCCAGCCGAGGAAGTCCTCGAGCCTCCGCCCCTGTTTGCGGAAGCCCCATTGAAACTGGTAGAGCGAGCGCTCGTTCAGAAACGGAACGATCGCCTTGGTGGGCGCCTCGACCAGGCGGGGGCCCCAGAACGGCGGAATGGGCGGATCATGCTCGCGCGCAAGACGACGCCGCCGCATTTGTACGCTGGCCCGGTCAGGCGGCGCCCAGGCCGCCTCCACTGCTTCGCCCAGCTTGCGTCGCTGGTTGGTCGGCCTGCCGCGTCGCTTGGCCTGCACGGCGGCGAGATAGTCGTTGAACGTGCCACCGACCACCTTATCCATCAGATGGAGACCATCGAAGGCATCCCGCGCATAGGCCACGCGCCCACAGGCATAAGCTGCAACGCAGTCTTGCTCGACAAAGTTCCTTGTCAGCGCTGCGCCACCGAGCAAGACCGGTATGTCGACGCCGAGTCGCGACATTTCCTCGAGATTCTCGCGCATCACGACAGTGGACTTAACCAGCAGCCCGCTCATGCCGATGGCGTCGGCATTGTTCTCGTTCGCCGCCTTCAACATGTCGGAGAGCGGCACCTTGATACCGAGATTGATCACGCGGTAGCCGTTGTTGGTGAGGATGATGTCGACCAGATTCTTGCCGATGTCGTGCACGTCACCCTTCACAGTGGCGAGCACGACAGTGCCCTTCGCCTGGCCGTCGGCGCGTTCCATCAAGGGTTCCAAATAGGCTACGGCGGCCTTCATCGTCTCTGCCGATTGCAGCACGAAGGGTAGCTGCATCTTGCCAGCACCGAACAGCTCACCCACTGTCTTCATCCCGTCCAGCAGGATATCGTTGATGATGGCGAGTGGGGCATAGCCTTTTGCCATGGCCTCCGCGAGATCGGCCTCTAGCCCTTTGCGATCGCCATGGACGATCCGCTCCTTCAACCGTTCCTCCACCGTCTCGGCGCGCTTGCGCCCGCCACCGTCCGCTGCCTTGCGGTCGGCGAAGAGTTCCAGCATACGAGCAAGCGGGTCGTAGCCCTCGCGGCGACGGTCGTAGATCAAGTCCTCCGCGACCTGCACCTCTTCCTCCACAATCTGGTGCAGCGGCTTGATCTTTGAGACATGCACGATCGCTCCCGTCATGCCCGCGCGCACGGCATGGTCAAGAAACACGGAATTCAGCACCTGGCGGGCAGCCGGGTTAAGGCCGAAGGAAATGTTGGAGAGCCCGAGGATGATTTGGACCTCCGGGAACTCCTCGCGGATGAGACGAATCCCTTCCAGGGTTTCCAGGCCGAGTTTGCGGTCGTCCTCGTTGCCGGTAGCGATGGTGAAGGTCAGCGGGTCGATCATAAGATCGGAAAGGGGAAGGCCGTGCCGACCGCAGGCGAAGTCGACCAAACGGCGGGCGATCCGAAGTTTATCTGCCGCGGTTTTCGCCATCCCGCCCTCGTCGATGGTGAGCGCGATGACCGCCGCGCCGAAGCGGCGTGCAAGAATCATTCGGTCGTTTGCCGCGCGCTCGCCTTCCTCGAAGTTGATCGAGTTAATAATGGGCTTTCCGCCGTGCAACTTCAGCGCAGCCTCAATGACGTTGGTTTCGGTCGAGTCGATGACGAGGGGAGCGTTGACCGAAGAGGTGAAGCGGCGAACCACCTCGCACATCTCTGCGAGTTCGTCACGGCCGACGAAAGCAGTGCAGAGATCGAGAGCATGTGAGCCTTCCGCCACCTGCTCTCGTCCCATGGCGACGCAGCCATCCCAGTCGTTCGCCGCCTGCAGCTCGCGCCACTTCTTCGAGCCGTTGGCGTTACAGCGTTCACCGATGGTGAAAATAGCGTTTTCCTGCCGCAACGGCACCGCTGAATAGAGGGAGGCGACGGAAGGGATCCATCTCGCTTGACGAGGAACAGGAGCAGGGCGCCGCGCTGCACCGGCACGACGGCGGAGCATAGCGTCGAGGGCGGCAATGTGGCGGTCATTCGTGCCGCAGCAACCGCCAATCAGGTTCACGCCATCCTCCTCGATAAAGCGTTCGAGCCAGACGGTGAGTTCCTCCGGTGTCAGCGGGTAGTGTGTCTTACCGTCCACCAGTTCAGGTAGGCCGGCGTTCGGCTGGACAGAGAGAAGCCCAGGCCAGTGCTGAGAGAGCCAGCGGAGATGCTCTGCCATCTCTTGCGGCCCGGTGGCGCAGTTGAGGCCGATCAGTGGCACATCGAGCGCGTGCACCACGGTGGCGGCGGCGGCGATGTCGGGGCCGACAAGGAGAGTGCCTGTCGTTTCGACGGTGACCTGCACGAGGATCGGTAGATCAGGCCTGTTCGCGCGGTTGCGTGCGATTTTCACCCCATTGACCGCGGCTTTGATCTGCAGCGTGTCCTGGCAGGTCTCGATCAGGATACCGTCCACACCGCCCGCAATCAGCCCTTCCGCCTGCACCGTGAGCGCGGCTTCGAGCGTGTCGTAATCCACGTTGCCAAGTGTCGGCAATTTCGTTCCCGGGCCGATCGAGCCGATCACCCACCGGTCACGACCATCCGCAAATCCTTCAGCCGCTTCGCGCGCAATCTCTACGGCTCGCTTATTCAGCGCGAAGGCTTCGCCCTCGAGCCCGAACTCGGCCAGCGTGATCGGCGAGGCGCCGAAAGTGTTGGTCTCCACCATGTCAGCGCCAGCCGCGAAGTAAGACCGGTGGATATCGCGCACGATGTCAGGGCGCGAGAGGAGAAGTGCCTCGGTGCAATTCTCTTTGCCGAGGAAGTCACGCTCGACATCCAGACTCATGGCCTGCACGCGGGCACCGAAGCCGCCGTCGCAGAGAAGGACGCGGTCCTGAAGCGCCTCAAGGAGGTGGGGCCGAGACACCGTTGCGTCCTCAAACGTGTTCGTCAGCGCGATATACGCTCTCGATGGCGACGATGGGTTTGCGCGCCACAAGAATGAAAACCGGCAAAGCGTGCGGCACGACGATGGCTGGATCAGGGGCAAGGCCTATCTCACGCAGCGAGGCAGCCAGGCGGGCGGGAGGAAACCCTGGCCAGCGATGCGCGAGGCGTCGCAGCAGAGTGTCATCTGTGTGCGGGGCGAGGTCGATCAGCGCAAGGGTGCCGCCTGGGGCAAGCACGCGGGCCGCTTCGGCAATCACGGCCGCTGGGTCGTCGACGTGGTGCAGAAGCATGGACAGGGTGACAAGATCGAAACTGCCGTCCGCGAAGGGCAGGCGGGTGGCATCAGCTTGGCGCAGCGCGACGTGGCCAAGGCCAGCCGAGCCGAGCCGCGCACGGGCAGCGGCCAGCATGTCGCGGGAGAGATCGATTCCTGTTGCGGCCTCGGTGCGGGAAGCCAACAATTCGAGGAGCCGGCCCGAGCCAGTGCCAAGATCGAGCAGCCGGCCCAAAGGGCCCGGTGGGAGCGCAGAGAGGAGCTTGGCTTCGATAACGTCGGCGGGCAGGCCCAGAGCGCGTAGTTCGTCCCAAGCGGCGGGGTTGGCACGGAACGCGTCGGAGGCGGCGCGGGCACGAGCTGCACGCAGGCTCGTGGCGCGGCGACGGTCGGCGCTGAGCAGCGGGTCTTCGTCAGGAAGTTGGGCCAAGACGGCGCGGGCGAGCGCAGTCGAAGGGCCGGCGGTGGCAAGCCGGACGATGAGGTGTGAGCCTTCGCGGCTGCGCTCGATCACCCCGGCTTCGGCGAGCAGCTTCAGGTGGCGGGACAGGCCAGGCTGTGACGCGCCAAGGATGTCGACCAGGTCAGAGAGCGTCCATTCGCCGCTGGCGGCTAGGGCGACGAGGCGCAGTCGCGTTGGTTCGGCGAGGGCGCGTAGGGCAGCGAGGACGTTCTGCATGCTTGATTGATGACATAAACATACGTAGAAGTCGAGCGTGGTGCTCGGAAACATTCCAGTCGGCTTCGCCGCACCAGAATTGCGGGCCGTGCCCCCCGCAACCGCGGTCATCGTCGCAGCGGGTGCGCTGGCGCCGCGCAACCATCCTCTGGTGCGGCGACTTGCCCCGTCTCGTCACGGCATGGCGTGCAGCTGCTGCCGGCCGCGCGCGGCACTGGCAGAAGTGCTGCATAGGCTTTTTGTGGAGCGTGCGCGCGGCGTCGTGCCGTGGTTTGACCGGGTCGAGCTCAGGCTTGTGCCCGATGCGGAGACATTGGCGGCATTCGCTGACCCGCTGGTCGCCGCGCGCTTCAGCCTGGAGCCCTTGCGCACCGACCGCAAGCACGCCTCTGCCCCAGGCGACTTGCACCGCGAACACTTCTCTGTATAGAGGTTTGTGCGGTCACGGTTGCAGACGAAAGCGGGCGTAGCTCAGGGGTAGAGCACAACCTTGCCAAGGTTGGGGTCGAGGGTTCGAATCCCTTCGCCCGCTCCAAGCCCGCTCGGCAGTACCGGTATAACCTCAGGTCTCGCGCGGGTCCTGACGCGCACATGGTGTGCGACGGGTGTCGCAGCGCAGGGGAAAACCAGCCCGGCTCACGGTGACCAGCAAACCTTGGCGCGAGGGCGTGTTGACGATTTCATTTCCCCTTTGGCGCTGCCGGGTTGCTTGGACCACTCCATTTTATCGGTAGCTCGTCCGCGCGGATCGCCTGTTGGAGCTCAAAGGTGAACCCAGCCACGCTTATGTTTTGGCGAGGCTGCTGCGCACGATCGTTAACGCCATGTTCCACCGTGTGAGGGCGGGTGCGCCTGGCGGCTCAGCCCAAGAGTTTCGCGCCCCGGCGCACAGTCTTATGGCTGGTTCACCAGGCGGCGCGACGGCTGCGTGGTCGAGGCGATCAACCATCCTCTCGTCAGGCGCGACCGCGAGCGATGCGGGCGCGAGGTCAGCCCGACCGCGGGGGTGATCGACAGCCAGAACATCAACACCACCGAGAGCAGCGGCCCGCGCGGCGACGACACGGGCAAGCAGATCAAAGCCCGCAAGCGCCACACCATGGTGGACACCCGCGCGCCCGGGCTGAGGCTCAACAACCATCCGGCCAGCGTTCAGAACCGCGACGGTACGCCGCCGCTGAGTCGCAACTCGCGCCACCGCTGGCCCATGGTCCAACTCGCCGTCACAGACAAGCGCTAGACACGGACCGCGTTGCCAAGGCAACGCATCGCACGCTCGACCTAAGACAACACAGACCCTCAGATGCCGTGATGGGTCATGCCATGGCGCTCAGGGGTCGTTGCTTGCATACGAGGGACAGGCTGTCCAAGAAGGGTTGCATAGGTGTTTTGCCGAAGCACCACCGTTCCTGATGCGTTCGGTCCTCGTTGTCGTCCTGAATCCATTCGTCGAGGTCAGCCTGCAGCGCGTCGAGCCGGTGGTCGAACGTCTTGCGGAAAGCGATGCGGTAGAACGCGTCGAGCAGGGTCTTCCGGAAAGCGCTCTCAGATGCCTCTGGTCTGCGAGCTTTTCGCTCTCGTTCGGGTGTGGTCCATGGTCTCGACTGGGAGATAGAGCTCGTACTCGTGCCGATCATGGTCGCCGCAAAACTCGGTGCCGCGATCGGTCAGTACGCGGTCGACGCGCAAGCCGTGGCTTTCGAGAAGGGGGCTACGCAGTCGTTCAACCCATCCGCCGCCGCCAGTGCGGTCTTGCGGTGGCAGACCTTGGCGAAGCCGAACTTTGCGAAGGTGTCGCTTGCCGCCTGCCGGCAGATCTCGATGCCGCGCTGGCGCAACTCATTAGCCGCCTTGGCCTGTCCCCAGGCGGGCTGCGCAGTGGCGATGGCGGCGTCGTCCGTCTCCATCTCTGATGCCACGCGGTCTATTTTGAGATTGGGCTTTGCCTTCGAGATCGCGGCGACCGCCTGCGCGCCGCCGCGCACGGAGAGATCCCGCAAGCGATAGAAACTGCAGAAACTGTCGCGACTGTCGCCAAGCACGCGACAGACCTGCGAGAAATTGAAATTGCCAAGCGTCTTGGCCAGATCTCTCAGGCCGACCTTATTCGCCTTGATCACCTTGCGTCTGTTCTGGGCTCCGGGGGTTGTCTCGTTGGGTCAGCCAAGGCACTGCGCTCCGCTCTGGCCTGCGCCCCACCCACTCTCCCCACCGATCACACCCATAGTCCGATCAACTCCCGAGTCCTATTGATCCCCAAGGTATAGGCCGCCACCAGTGTGCCCCAAAGGCTGCCGACCCCGCCGAACAAAACGACCACGAAACTGTCGATGACGTCGCCCTGACCGAAATTGGTGCTGGTGGTGTCGATCTGGCTCAGCGCCAACCCAGCAAGCCCGGCCCCACCTGAACTGGGCTCGAAGGTGAGGATGTCGCCTGACCGCAGGCAAATCCCCATGCCCTCCATCACCTCCGGCGGCTGGTCGCGCACAGGCGCGAGCAGGCTGCGCGCAACGGTTCAACAATCGGCAAGGTTTGCGAGTGGCCGGAGACGGCAAGGCGACCGATCGCGCCCGCGAGTTCATCGGAACTTGAGGCGGGGGCGATCGCTGCCGCGCGATCCTCTCCGCTCTTCTGCGCCAGGGAGACAGGCAGCTTCTCCCCTCTCCATCTCCAGCGCGCGGAAGATCACAAGCGTGAGCGAGAAAAAGAGGCCGGGAAGAATACCTATCACAGCTCTGCGGAAAGGAACGACCTGGCGGGCCAACACAATCCGGCCCGCCACCGCCAAGACCTACATGGCCGTCAGCCCTGTCCGCCGCAGCGCGCCATGGGGATGTAAAGGCACCGCAAAGCATCGGTGCGCGCCAATCTGCGATCACGTCCTTCGAGCCCTCGAGGGAGAAGACCACTCGTCGCCGACCAGCGTGCCCTTTGTCTGCCAGACCACCGTGGCCAGGCCAACGGCCTAGACCTCGCCGAGCAGCACCGACTGAGCGATGGGGTGGTTCGGCCTCATGGCCGCGATCGAGCCTGTGAGGTTCGGCACAGCGACCCCGATCACGGCGTCGATCACCGCGTCGGGGTCTCGTACCCCGGCCTTTTCCACGGCCTGCATCCACCTGTTGCAGCCGATGGAGTGCGCTTGCCTCGGATCATGGGTGGGGCGGAGCGTGTTGCGGATAAACCGAGGCCTGTGTCGATGAACGCCTTATTCTGAGGCTTATGGACTCAGATGGAAAAGTTCGACGCGGCCAGGTAACCAAAGAGGGGGCGTATGTCGATGCAGGCAAGCTCCCCCTCACCGACGGAGGAGGCAAGGACGGGAATGTCGCCCGCCTTGATGCCTTGGTTGGCGAGTTCCTTCTCGAAGGGCAGGTTGGCGTCGCCGATGATGGTTGGAGAAGACGGCCCCCTTTCTGCCCGCCGAGCCAAACCGTTTTCCCTGCGCCACGATCGACGGCCAGTTCAAGTAGCCGAATGGCATGTCGTTGACGAACATATCGCCTGCTGTGCCTTCCTTCTCTTTCAGGTCGGCCTCAAGAATGCGGGTGTTGGTCCGCTGGGAGACATCGTCGGTGCCGAGCAGTGCCCAGCGCTGCAGCGTCTCCTCGTTCCTGAGGCAGTCGAGGGCCAGGATCACCTGTTGATCCGGCACACTGGCCGAGCAACACGCTCGTCTTGTTCTGCTCCTCGATCAGCGAGGGTTGACGAGGGTGGATGCGGCAATGATGCCCGTCATACCGGCAAACAAGGAGCAACGGGGCATTCGTGGCATGTCGACTGACCTCTGCGAATCTCCGGGTGAAATGGTTTAGATGTTTCAACTCGAAGCGTGGCGTTCAATCCTGGCGCGAGACAGGTCCGAACGCTCGGTACGGGTGAAGCGCGCGGCGTGCCCTGGCGCGCGAACCTCGTGGGGGCCGCGCAACGGCCTCGCTTTTGCCCGAGAAACGGCGGTTGTCGCACGACCCTGCCGCGATCTGTTTAAGGAGCCCGCCTTTTGCACGGGGCAGGTGGTGCCACCACCCCATCGCGCGGCCGGCCCATTTCAGCCGAGCGGAATGGCGCGGCGGAAACCAACGAAAACTGTGGCTCCGGCGGAAACTGGCGGTTCGGTGGAGGGCGCGGTGGCGAACAGCTGCCCCGCCGGCGTGTCGATCTCATATTCGATATGTGCGCCAACGAAGACCGCGCGCTGCACCGTGCCGGGAAGGCCGGCCTCTCCATCGGGTAACGCCAGCCGAATCGCTTCTGGACGGATTGCAAGCCGCACGCGTCCTACCGCCTGTCGGGTCAGGGCGACGTCAAGCGTATGATTGCCGATGGCGAGGCGTGCCAGACCGTCGCGGCCAGGGCTCAGCTCACCCTCGATCACATTCGCCTCGCCCATGAAGTCGGCGACAAACGGGTCGGCAGGCGACTCGTAGAGGTCGCGCGGCGAACCGATCTGCGCGATTCGCCCCTCGCGCATCACCACCACGACGTCGGAGACCGCAAGCGCCTCGGCCTGGTCGTGCGTGACGTAGACGACCGTAAGACCGAGACGGCGTTGCAGGTCGCGGATGTCCTCGCGCACCCGCCGACGTAGACGCGCAT
Source organism: uncultured Elioraea sp. (assembly GCA_938010425.1). Taxonomy (GTDB): domain Bacteria; phylum Pseudomonadota; class Alphaproteobacteria; order Acetobacterales; family Acetobacteraceae; genus Elioraea. Next base: position 10,498 of record CALLUO010000025.1, on the reverse strand, counting down.
CGAGATTGGACAGTGGCTCGTCGAACAGAAGCACACGCGGGCGAAGCACGAGCGCCCGCGCTACCGCAACGCGCTGCTGCTGCCCGCCAGACAGCGCGCTTGGTTGGCGATCGCCCAAGCCGGCAAGCCCCAGAGTGTCGAGCATCTCTTCGGCACGCGCGAGGGCGGCTCGCTTCGCCATGCCGCCAACAATGAGCCCGTAAGCGACGTTCTCGCGCACGCTCATGTGCGGAAAGAGCGCATAGGATTGGAACACCATGGCCACACGCCGTTCTGCTGCCGGCATGGCGGTGACATCTCGCCCCTCGATTTCGATCCGGCCCTCTGTTGGCAGCTCGAGCCCGGCAATCAAACGCAAAGTGGTGGTCTTGCCGCAGCCAGAAGGACCCAGAAGTGTGGTCAGCGTTCCCTCGGCCAGTGTGAAGGAGACGCGATCAACCGCACGCGTCGCCCCGAACACTTTCGAGACGGAATCGAAGCGGATCATGCGCCAACGCGAAGCAAGGGGGCAGCCGTGCGGCGGCCAAGCCGTGCAGCACCCACCACGCGGTCGATGACGAGGATAACGACGAGCATGAGAACGATCAGCACCGAGGAGTAGGCGATGGCAAGGCTGATTTCACCAGCCTCAACCCGGCCGACGATGTAGACTGTGGCCATATTGTGCCGAGCTGAGACGAGGAAGATCACCGCCGAAACGGCCGTCATCGCCTGCACGAAGGCGTAGGCAAGCGCTGCGACAATGGCCGGGCGAAGCAGCGGCAGCACCACGCGGCGCAGCGTGGTCGCGGCATCCGCCCCCATAGTGGCAGAGGCCTCATCGAGGGAACGGTCGATCTGCGCCAAAGCCGCGAGCCCTCCGCGTACGCCAACCGGCATGTTGCGGAAGACAAAGCAGAGGATGAGGATCAGGCCCGTGCCGGTGATCTCCAGAGGCGGGACGTTGAAGGCAGTGACATAGGCAACCCCCACCACAGTGCCCGGAATCGCAAAGGTGAGGAGGGTGACGAACTCGAGTGTGCTTTTGCCGCGAAAGCTTGTCCGAGCGAACAACCAAGCGAGCAGGATGCCGACGAACGCAGTGATCGGGGCGGAGATCGCCGCAACCTCGAGCGTGGTGAACAGGCTGTCCCAGGCCGCGCCGCGAAAGTGAAGACCGAAGTCTGACCTTTCGATCGCGAAGCCTTCGATAAAGTGGCGCCAGGTGAAGGTGAGGTCGAAGCGGCCGATGTCGTGCACGAAGGCGCCGAACAGGATGATCGCGTAGACGATGGCGGTGAACGCCGCCCACGGCCAAGCGAGGGCGGAGACGAGGCGATGGAGGCCCACAGGAAGCGGCGCGGGGATACCAGCATCGCCCTTGCCGGCGATCGTTGTGTATTGCCGTCGCCCCACCCACCGCTCTTGCAGCCAGAACGCGCCGAGCGTCAGCCCAAGCAGAAGGATGGCAAGGGCGGCTGCCCTGCCCGGTTCGTGCCGGGCACCGGCGATGGCGAAGAAGATGCGCGTGGCAAGCACGTCAAACTCACCGCCCAACACGAGAGGGTTGCCGAAGTCGCCGAGGCTTTCGACGAAGCCGAGCAAGGCCGCGTTGGCAAGCGCGGGGCGCAGCAAGGGCAAGGTGACGGTCGCGAACACGCGCGCGGGCCTGGCCCCCATCGTCGCCGCCGCTTCCTCGAGGGACGGCGCGATCGCGCGCAAGCCGGCCGAGAGGAGAAGGAAGGCAATTGGAGTCTGCGACAGCACTTGGGCGAGGAGAACGCCCGGCAGGCCGTAGATCCAGCGCGTGCGGGGAATGTCGAAGAGCTCCCACAGAATGGTGGTGACAATGCCGGTGCGGCCGAACAGCACAATCAACGAGAGCGAGACGACGAAAGGGGGCGTGATGAGAGGCAAAACAGCGAGCGCACGGAACACCCCTGTGCGGGCAAGGCCGCCGCGCGTCTCGAGAAGGGCGAGGGCGAGCCCGAGCAGGGTGGAGAGCACGCCCGTCAGCGTGGCGAGCAGAAGCGTGTTCCACACCACCCCACAGCGCACGCCACCCGCCAGGCAGGCAAGGCCCCACGCCTCTGCTGCGGCAAGGCGGTCAAGCGCGACGGCGACCGAAAACCGCCCCGCTTCGACGAACACATCGAGCAACACGCGCAGAAGAGGAAGGAAGACGAAGAGACCAAGCGATATGCCACCAGCGACAGCAATCAGCGCCACCGTGGTGTCGGCGTTGAACGCGCGGGCGCGGGCGAAGCCGAGCGCGATCAGCAGGGTGGCAGCGACGATGGCCGAGGCAGCGCCGAGGCCGAAGGCGGGCTGGCCGATACCGGTGCCGAACAGCGCTGCAGCGATCGGCCAGGTGGTGGTGGGCAGGCCGATCGCGATCCCTTGCAGAAGCAGAAGCACGAGTGCCGCCCCAGCGAGTGCAACAAGCCACCGACCGGAGCGCGGGACTACGAGTGCCGTTACCGCTGCAGCGGCGAGGCAGGCAAGGCCCGGCCACAGCCACGGCCTGTCGTGCAGCAGGAACAGCGCGGCGGTGCTGCGGCCGGCGTACCAGGGCAAGGGAAAGAGGGCGACGGCAAAGACGAGTGCCGCCGCCCAGGCGAGACGGACGGACGACAAGCGCGCGTACGGCTCAGCGTGCAGCCGCCCTCACCTCGCGGTCCCAGCGCTGCAGGAGGCGGGTGCGTTCCGCTGCACTGCCCCAGCGGGCGAAGTCGTAGTCGATCAGTTTTATGTCCTCGAAGCGCGGCGCTTCGGGAGGAATCGGCGCCTCGCGGTTGGAGGGGATCTGGTAGGCCCTGGCAGTGGCGCCGATCGCCTGCGCTTCAGCTGTCAGAGCCCAGTCGTAAAAACGCTTGGCGTTATCGAGATTGCGCGCGCCCTTGATGATGCTCATCGAGCCAATCTCATAGCCCGTGCCCTCGCAGGGGGCGACGATCTGCACCGGAGCACCCGCCACCTTCTGCGTCACGGCGTCGTGCAGGAAGGTGATGCCGACCAGCGTTTCGCCGGTTGCCACCGCCCGAGCAGGGGCGGCGCCAGACCGAGTGTATTGGTTGATGTTGCGATGCAGGGCGCGAAGATATTCGAAGGCCTGCTCTTCGCCTTTCAGCTGCACGATGGTGGCGAGCATGGTGTAAGCCGTGCCAGAGGTGTTCGGGTCCGCCATTTGCACCTCACCGCGAAACTCGGGGCGAAGAAGATCAGCCCAGCAGCGTGGAGCGGAGATGCGGCGGCGTTCCAACTCGCGCGAGTTATAGGAATAGCCCAGCGCTCCAGCGTAGATGCCGACTGTACGGAAGCCGGATTGTTCCGCTTGGCGTACGGCCCAGGGGTGCAGAAGGGCGAGGTTCGGCGAGCGATACTCCTCGGTCAGCCCCTCTTCAGCCGCCTGCAGGTGCGGGTCGCCAGTGCCGCCCCACCAGACATCACCGCGCGGATTGGCGCGCTCAGCCCGGATTTGCGTCAAGGTTTCTCCAGAGCTACGCCGAGTCATAGAGACGCGAATGCCGGTGGCACGTTCGAAGGCGGCCATCATCGGCCGGCACCACTCCTCCTGCACGGTGCAGTAGACAACAAGCTCGCCCTGGGCGCGGGCCGGCAAGGCTGCGGTGGCGGCAGAGACCAAGGCCGCGGCAGCAACAACAAAACGACGCGTGAGCATGACACCTCCCTTAAACGGTGCGTCGGGCTGCGACAGGTCGCGGAGATAGCAGAGGCCACCGGCTGGTCGAATGACAGATCAATGACGCTGATCGGCGGCAGGACGGTGGTGGCGCTGGGAGTGTTGCTATGGCACGGCAAAGCCTTACCCGCCGCGGGGTCTGTGGCAGTGGGTTGAGCAATGGCGCGGCCGACAGAGGTCTACACGACGCTAAGAGGCAGCTTCATCCCCGTCAGCCGCCGCCACAGGCGCTCGGCGCGGCTTTCGGGGGCTGCGGAGCAGGCCTTGCTTCGGCCATAGCAGAGGCAGTTGGCGGTCTCTGCTCTCGGCGCGTGGGAGCAAGAGGCGTACGGCCCAATAAGCCCCCCGCTGCGCAAAGGCGAGCTGCGGGCGCAAACGCTGCGCGGGCTTGGGTCAAACGCATGCATTCGCGTCTCTACACGACGATCCTCTGGCCGGCGCGCATCGACAACGCCATCCACCAGGCGCACGAGGCGTTTCAGCGTTGGATCACGCGCATCTTCGGCAAGCCCCTGAGCAAGACCGGCGCGCTGCCAATCGGCACCTTCGAGCGCGCCACGTCCTATCACCATGTGCGGAGAGGTAACCGCGCCGACTGCGGCCTGTTTCGCAAGGCGAGGCTGGTAGCTCCTTCGCCTCACGTCCCGCCAGCGGAGACGACAGGTCTTGCGCTGGTTGACCTCGCGGCCGTTTCGCTTCTCTTCCCCGCCGCCAATCAAACGCCTTCCGTCGACCTCCATCTGCAGCGGCAACACGGGCTCGGCGTGCTGCGAAGGCAGCGGCCGGCGTACATGTCCGCCAGGAGATCGGCCGAAATCTCACCGTGGACGTTGCGACGTCAGTCAAGCGGGGCTGAGGCCTTCGCCCCTCCCTGTCTTGGCCGCGACGGTTGATTGCCCCACGCACGCTTCGCGCTGGCCATGAGCCACGTTTCCGCTGTCTGTTCGGGCGCTACCCCGCGCGCTTGCTTATCGCAACGTCTGCCCACCCTCTCGTCCCAAGGCAGCGCTTCCGCAACACGCAACTCCAATCACTTGATCCCTGCGCGCATAAAGGACTGCACAAACTGACGCTGGAACAGCAGGAAACCAACGAGCAGTGGGGCAGACGTCATCAGCGTCGCCGCGCTGATGATCGCCCAGTCGATGCCTTGATCGAGGGTTGCGAACACCGCGAGGCCGACAGTCAGCGGTCGCGTCTCGACGGAGTTGGTGATGACAAGTGGCCAGAGAAAGTTGTTCCAATGGAATGAAACAGAAACGAGCCCATAGGCGAGGTAGGTCGGTTTGGCGAGCGGCACGTAAACGCGCAGCAAGATCGCCATCGTGCTGCAGCCCTCAACCCGCGCTGCCTCCTCGAGTTCGACCGGCACTTGCTTGAAGGTCTGGCGCAGAAGGAAGATGCCAAAGGCCGAGGCCATGTAGGGCAGGCCGATCGCAAGAATGGTGTCCACCAGGCCGAGCCTACTCATCGTTCGGTAGTTCTCGACCAACAGCACGTCGGGCGTGACCATAAGCTGTACTAGAACCAGCGCGAAGAGGACGCCTGAGCCAGGAAAGTCGGCACGCGCGAAGGCGAAGGCCGCGAGAGTGCAGAGGACGAATTGCGCCGCCAGGATCATTGTCACCAGAATGAAAGTGTTGAGAAAGTAGCGTCCAAACGGTGCTGCGGCCCAGGCATTCGCGAAGTTCTCGAAGGTCAGCGGAGCAAAGAGTTCGAAGCTGACAGCGTTACCAGCAGGGTGAATGGCAGCCCAAGCGGCATAGAGCAACGGCGCAATCCAGACCATACCCAAGAGCCAAGCAGCGAGGGTCTCGATGAGGGCCCACGCGTCAATTCGTGTCCGCAACGTCGCCGTCGTGGCGGCCGTAGCGATCGCGGACCCGCTCATCGGTAATGCACCCGACGTTCAAGCACGAGAAACTGGAACGCTGCCGTTGCAGCGAGGATGGCGAGCAAGATCATCGTCAGCGCAGACGCGGAAGCCGTGTCCCAGAATCGGAAACCAAGCTCGTAGATGTAGGTCAACAGCAACGCTGTCGCGTTATCAGGCCCGCCGCGCGTCATGACGATAATGTGGTCAACGAGGCGGAAAGCGTTGATCACAGCGTTGACAAGAACGAAGAGTGTTGTCGGGCCGAGCAGCGGCAAGGTCACGCGCCAAAAGACGTGCGCGCGCGAGGCTCCCTCGATGGAAGCCGCCTCGTAGAGCGAGGGCGGGATGGCTTGCAGCGCGGCAAGGTAAAAGATCATGAAAAACCCGGCTTCCTTCCACACCGCGACCGCAATCATGGCGCCAAGAGCGGTCTCGCGCGTCCCGATCCAGTTGGTCGGCCCCCATCCGAACAGACGCGCCGTCAATTGGTCCAAAAGCCCGTAATCGGGCGTGTAGAAAAACAACCAAAGATTTGCGACCGCGATCATTGGCAGTACGGTCGGTGTGAAATAGGCCATGCGGAGCGCTGTCCGCCCGACGATTCGGCTGTTCACCCAAAGCGCCATGGCAAGCGCAATGGCTATGGACAGCGGAATGGTTGCCGCCGCGTAGATCGCGTTGTTCCAGAGAGCCTGAACAAACACAGGATCGCCAAAGAGTTGGACGTAGTTGTCAATTCCGACCCAGCGGGCAGGGCGGCTGCCGCGAGGGGTTGAGAACAGCGAGTGCCAAAAGGTCGCAACAGCCGGGTAGTGCGTGAAGCTGAACAGCAGCACGAGCGCTGGCGTCAACATCAGCCAGGCGTGAATGGTGGTACGGCGCAGCATTGTCTCGTCAGCGGAATAAGGGGCGCGACCAGTGCCGCGCCCACGCGGTGCTCAGCCCCGCCGGAACGGCCTCAGCACGCGATCGGCCTCGGCCTGAGCGTCGGCCATCGCCTGCTGCGCCGACTTCGATCCGGTGAGCAGCGCCTGGAGGTTGTCGTTCAATGCCTTGTAGACGCGCTGGTTCTCGTAGGTGGAAAGCTCGCCGGTCGCAACCGGCAACTGCTCCTTCGCCACCAGCGCAGGCGGGAACTCTGCTGTATAGCGCTTCAGCGCCTCAGTCTCCCACGCATCAGGCCGCACGGCGAGATAGCCGGTCCGGATGCACCAGTCGGCGGCAAGCTCGGGCGAAGTGAGGAAGCGGGCGAAGCGCAACGCCGCCTCGCGCTCGGCCGGATTGGCGTGCTTGAAGATGTAGAGGTTACCGCCGCCGACGACCGTGCGCGGCGCCTCCTTGCCCGGCAGGCCCGCGACGCCGAACTCGAAGCTCGCATTCGTGCGGATGTTCGTGAGGTTGCCGGTGGTGGACCAGATCATCGCCGCCGTGCCCTGGAGGAAACTCGGCACTAGTGTCGCCCATTCTGTCACTCCCTGGGGCGTGATCTGGTGCGTATACGCCATGTCGCGCCAGAACGACGCTGCCTCGACCGCGCGCGGATGGTTAAAGTACACTTCCGTTCCGGCCTCGTTCATCAGTTTGTGGTTCACCTGGTTGCACAGCGCGCCAAAGGTCCATTGCGCGGTGCCGTGGTTGCTGGCGAGCTGCACGCCCCAGCGTCCGCCCGCGCCATTGCGGCGGGTCAGTTTCTTGCCCGCGTTAACCAGTTCGGCCCAGGTGCGCGGCGGCGCATCCGGGTTGAGCCCCGCCTCGCGGAACATCGCCTTGTTGTAGAAGTAGATCGAGGTCGAGCGCTGGAACGGCACTGACCAGGTCCTCCCCTCCGCCAGGCTGTTTGCCATGAAGGCGGGGAAGAAGCCCGACAGCCACACCTTGGTGGCGGCCGAGTTGTCGATGTCCTCGACGGGGGCGAGGATGTCCATGTCGCGCAGCGAATGAATCTCCGCGGCGAGCAGCACTGCGAAATGCGGTCCGCTGCCGCCGCGGATCGCGGTGACCGCCTTGGTCAGCGTCTCGCCATAAAAGCCTGAGTACACGGGCTTCACGGTGATGCCGGTCTCGCGCTGAAACGCCTCGCAGTAGCCGTCGATGATCCGCGTGATCGGTCCACCGACAGCGATCGGATAATAAAACGTCAGCTCGCGCACCGGTTGCGCGCGCAGCACGGCAGGCGCGGCAAGGGTTGCGGCTGCGGCAGCGAGCGCCGTGCGCCGGGTGAAGGTCATGGGAGAGCTCCGTTGCTTTCTCAGCGATAACGGCGGAGAATCCGCTCCGCCTCGGCCTGTGCGTCCGCCATAGCGGGGCCCGCTTGCTTGCGGCCGGTCAGCGCCGCCTGGAGGTTGTCGCTCAACGCTTTGGTGACGCGCTGGTTCTCGTGCGTCGACAGTTCCGCAACCGCAAAGGCAAGCTGGTCGCGCGCCACCGCTGCGGCGGGGAAATCGGCGACATAGGCCTTCATCGCTTGGGTCTCCCAGGCGGCGGGCGTGACGGCGACGTAACCGGTGTCGATGCCCCATTGTGCGGCTAGTTCGGGGGAGGTGAGAAACTTGGCAAACCGCACAGCGGCCTCGCGCTGGGCAGCATTGGCTTTCTTGAACACGTAGATATTGCCGCCGCCCGTTGCGCTGCCGCGCCTGCGCCCAGCCGGAAGCATCGCCACGCCGAACGGGAAAGGCGCGTTGCGTCGAACGTTGGTTAAATTGCCGGTGGTGGTCCACATCATGGCCACTTTGCGCTCGAAGAAGTCACGCGGCGTCGTTCCCCACTCGACAATTCCGGGCGGGTGCACACGGTGCGTCATAGAGAGGTCCATCCAGTACTGCAGAGCCTCGACAACTCGCGGATGGTCGAAAAAGGTGCGGTTACCCTCAGGGTTCATCAGCCGCACGTCGTTCTGCGTCGTTAGTCCCTGGAACAACCAGTAGGGGAAGCCTGAGGAGGGGATCTGGATTCCCCAGTGCACCACCTGGTCGCCTTCGCGCTTGGTCAGTCGTTTAGCAAACGCAACTTGCTCGGCCCAGGTTGCGGGCGCGACCTCAGGATCGAGCCCAGCGTCGCGAAACATCTCTTTGTTCCAATAGAGCACCTTGGTCGAGCGCTGGAACGGAATGCCCCAGGTCTTGCCGCCCCAGCGGCTGTTCTCGAGGAAGGCGGGATAGAAACTGTCGAGCCATGCGCGGTCGGCACCCGGAAGATCATCCCAGGGAACGATGACATCTTCGTCGATGAGCGTGAAAATATCGACTGACAGCAAACAGGCCGTTTCGGGTGCGTTCCCGGCACGAGCAGCCGTCAAGGTTTTAGTCAGCGTGTCCTGATACGTCCCGGCATAAACGGGACGAACGCGCACATCCGGGTTTTTGCGCTCGAACTCAGCACAATATCCATCGATGATCCGCGTGATCGGTCCACCGACAGCGATTGGGTAATTAAACGTGAGCTCGATTGGCTCCCTGGCCAGAACGGCTGGTGCGGCAAGCGCAGGGGCTACGGCGAGGCCCTGCAGTGCGGTGCGACGAGTCACGGTCATGGCATGTCTCCACGTTAGCGAAGGGTCAGGCATCAACTGGCGAAAACGCCTGCATTGTTTCGGGAAGCCGACGGCCTGTGGCCGGGTCGAACAGATGCAAGCGCCGCGGCAGGCGAAGCTGAACGGCAGTGCCAGCAGCCAAGCTGTGATTGCCAGGCAAGCGAGCCTGAATGACCTGTGCTGGCGTGCCAACGGCGCATGACAGGACGGTCTCGGCACCCAAGTATTCTGCAGATATCACTGCGGCAGAGATGCCGGCGCCGTCGGTGAGCGACACCTCCTCAGGACGAACGCCGAGGATCGCGTGCGCAGCGTTGGCAGGGGCAACAACAGGACCATTGGTGCCGGCAATCACCGCGCCATCCTCACGGGGAGCGAGGCGCAGCAGCGACATCGCTGGCGTTCCGATAAACGAAGCGGCGAAAAGCGATGCTGGGCGAGCGTAAAGTTCAGCTGGAGGCGAGTCCTGTTCGACCCTTCCTTCGTTTAGCAGCACAACCTGGTCGGCCATGCTCAACGCCTCGGCTTGGTCATGCGTGACGTAAATCATAGTGATGCCAAGGCGCCTCTGCAGCGTGCGAAGTTCGCGGCGCATTTCGGTGCGCAGCTTTGCATCGAGGTTGGAAAGCGGCTCATCCATCAGACAGATGGGCGCCTCGGCAACGACGGCGCGGGCGAGGGCCACACGCTGCTGCTGGCCACCGGAAAGCTGATTCGGGCGACGCGACAGCAGCTGCGTAAGCCCGAGCAACTCGGCTGCTCGCAAAAGGCGCCGGTCACGCTCTGCCCGCGGCACTTTGCGTGCGCGCAAGCCGAAAACGATGTTTTCCGCAACTGAAAGATGGGGAAACAGAGCATAGTTTTGGAAGACCATGGCAATACCACGGTCTTTTGGAGGCAACTCAGTCACATCGCGGCCACCAATCATAACGTGCCCCGAATGTTGCGTATCTAAACCAGCAATCACCCTAAGCAAAGTCGACTTGCCGCAACCGGACGGGCCCAAAAGGACAAAAAACCGACCCCCTGCGCAGGAGAGAGAAACATCGCGAAGCGCAGCTGTTGCGCCGAACCATCGGCTCACACGATCAAGACGAAGCTCTGTGCCGCCGTTCACGGGATGGTCCATCGATGCGAAGCGAAGGTTAATCAAAAACCCCCGCAGCGTCGTGTTACAAAAGAATGATGCTGCAGATCGACGAGCGTGTCTTCTGCAGCGCGGTTGCCGGTTTGGCGCACGCCACCTGTTCGCAAACGCGGGCGCGATCGCTGGGCAGGGCTTTGCCCGGACCTCCATGCTGCCGCCCAAGGCCGCAACTGTCTCCACCAAAGCTTTGAGGGGCGGGCTGTTGCAAGGCCTGCAGACGCGCTTGCAGCCTTGCCACAAACCCGCCTTCAGCGCCTGGAC
>CALLUO010000024.1 GCA_938010425.1 uncultured Elioraea sp. | reverse complement strand
CATAGCAGGAAGGGTGTGTGTCAGGGCCCGGATGTGCCGGTAGGGTTGCTTTTGGGCCAGAACCCCCGGCCGGTCAAGGTTTGTGCCCCCGCCCACGCAGCACCGCCTCACGGCGGGCGATGTAGGCGACCGAGACCGCCAAGCGCCACCCCCGCGGCAAGCGGCCAGCCCGGGCGCACGCCGAACAGGATCGCGCCAAAGAGAGCGCCGCTCGGCACCTGGGCGAACTCGACGGGAGCGAGCAGCGCGGCCTCCGCCCGCCGCGCCGCGTGGCTGGCGCAGAGATTGCCCAGCACCGCAAGCCCTGCCGCGCCCGCCATCAGCGCCCACTCAGCGCGGCCAGGCGTGCGTCAGAACCAGAGGCTCGGCGGCAGCCAAGCGACGAAGCCGGTGATGCCGTACCAAAACACGACCCGCATCGGCGGCTCGCCGGCCCGCGCCAGAGCTCGGATCAAGGCCGACACGCAAGCGCCGCAGAACGCGGCCGCAAGGGCGAACCCCGCGCCTGGGCCAAGAGCGAACCGGAGGATTATGCCGCCCTCACCAAATCACCACCACGCCGAGGAAGCCGATCGCGGCGGCAAGCGGGCGTCGCCACCCCACACGCTCGCCCATCACCGCCACCGCGATGACGAGCAGCCACAGCGGGCGGGACTGGCCGAGCACAATCACTTCGGCATTACTTCGGCGAGCGGAATAAGCGAGAGGGCAGAGAGAGGTCATCGCCCCCACCCCCGCGAGGCCACGGCCAAGGTGAAGGCCCAAAGCGGCGCATAGCGAGAGTGGGCGCCCGCCGGCCAAAGAGCAAGGGCGCGAGCAGGAGCATGGTGAAGGCGGCGCGTGAGAGGTTGAGAAGAGAAAGAGGCGTGCCGCGAGCGAGCAGCACCTTATTGCAGACCGCCATGCCGGCAAATATCGCGGTCGCTGCCAGCATGAACGCCAAGCCCTGCAACGGGGCGGAAATTCGTCTCATCTCCGCCCTCCCCAGCGGGCGCCAAGCCAGAGCCCGGCGAGGATGAGCCAAAAGCCAAGAGCGTGGTGGCTCCGAGGCCGCTCGCCCAGCAAAAGGACAGCGAGGCCCACGCCGAAAGCGGGTTGCACGTACAGGAATGGCCCGGCCGCTGCCGGACCGATCAGCGCCAAGCCGCGATTCCAACACAGATAGGCGCCGATCGAGGCGAACAGGGCCGTATACGGCACCACCGCCGCCGTTGGCGCATCCGCCTGCGGCAGGGTGCGGGTGAGCGCGACCTCAACCAGCGAGCTGGGGACCAGCACCAAAAGCCCGAACAGCGTGGTCATGGCCAGCAGCACGAGCGGCGGAAACGCGCTGGGTGGGAGGCGTCTGAGCAGCACGGTGTAAACGGCCCAGCCGAACACCGCGACGAGCATCAGCCCGTCCCAAGGGTTGAGATGGAGCGAAAGCAGGGCCGCAGGGTCGCCCCCTGCTGCGATCACCGCGACCCCAAAGAGCGAGAGACCGACAGCGACCAGACGCCGCACCGAGGGCCTCTCGCCGTCGATCAGGAACGCGGCCAGCACGATCATCAGCGGCGTGAGGCTGACGAAGAGAGCCGTTCAGCGCCTCGGTGCCGGTCAGCGCGAGGTAGGAGAGGGTGTTGAAGCTGCCCATGCCGGTGAACCCGAGCCCGGCCAGCAGCCCCGCGTGGCGGCGAACCAGCCACGCGCGAGAAAGCACCTCGCGCCACACAAAAGGCAGCAGGATGAAGGCGGCGACAAGCCAGCGGGCGGCGACAAGCCAGCGCAGCAGGGCAAGTGCAACAGGCGGCACCTCGCCGGGCACCGCCCTCCCCAGCGCGAAGTTGCCCGACCAAAACAGCGCGGCGAGCGCGAGCAGAAACGCGGCAGCGGCGAAGGCCCGCGCCTCGGGCTGCCAACCCGGCTCGTCCGGCTCGCCGGAAGCTGCCAGAAACCTGGGCGGACCCGTGTTCAGCGGCGCATCTCCATCGCCGATTCGCTAGATCGTGCTGGCCCTCCCCGCCACAGGCCTTGCCCGCGCAAGCGGCCCGGCTGATCCTCGCTGCGGTCTGCAAGCTCTCTTCGGTCCTTTCGTGCTCGCCTGCTTCGCTCCTCCCGACACACCCGCCCTGTCTTTGGTTGCGCTCACGCCGGAGCGCCTTCCCGGCTGGCGCGCGGCGCATCCGTGGGGACCCTTCGTCGCCGCGGCAGGCTTCGCCGCGAAAGCCGGTGAGGCGCTGATCCTGCCGTCCGACAACGGCCTCGGCGGTGCTCTGGTTGGGCTCGGCGAAGGACCGGCCAGCCCATGGAGCTTCGGGGGCTTGCCCTTCGCCCTGCCGCCCGACACCGTCTGGCGTCTGACGCTGGACGGCGTGGCCGACTTACCCCTCCTGCGCGAGAAGGCCGTGCTCGGGTGGGGGCTTGGCGCCTACCGCTACGCCCGGTTCAAGGCTCCCGCCCGTGAGGCAGCGCGCCTGATCGTCGACGCCGCCGACGAGCCGGTCCTGACGGAGCTTGCGGCGACGTGGCACGTGCGCGACCTGATCAATCACCCCGCGAGCCATCTCGGCCCCGACGAGCTCGCCGAGGCGGCGCTGGCGCTGGGGCAAAGCGAGGGCGCGAGTGTGCGGGTCGTGCACGGCGAGGCGCTAGCACAGGACTACCCTGCCATCGCCGCCGTCGGCGCAGGAAGCGCACGGCCACCACGCGTGGTTCGTCTGGATTGGACCGGGCCGGCAGGGCCTCAAGCGCCGCTGATCGCGCTGTGCGGCAAAGGTGTGGTGTTCGATACCGGCGGCTACGACCTCAAACCCGCCCAGGCCATGCTGCAGATGAAGAAGGATATGGCCGGGGCTGCCATCGCCCTTGGGGTGGCCGAACTCATCATGCGCGCCGGGCTGCCGGTGCGGCTTCTGCTGCTGATCGGTGCGGTAGAGAATGCGATCGGCGCGCAAGCGATGCGCCCGCGCGATGTCATCCGCACGCGCAAGGGGCTGACAGTAGAGATCGGCAACACCGATGCCGAAGGCCGTCTCGTACTCGCCGACCTCCTGACTGAAGCCGATGCCGACTCGCCCAATCTTTTGATCGATTTCGCGACCCTCACGGGTGCGGCGCGCGTCGCCCTTGGGCCCGATCTTGTTGCCCTGTTCGCGCGACGCGACGCGACAGCGGATGCCCTGCTTCAGGCCGGTGCGGAGGCGGAGGATCCGCTCTGGCGTTTGCCGATCTGGCCTGACTACGCATCGTGGCTCGATTCGGAGGTCGCTGATTTGGCGAATATCTCGTCGCGGCCGCATGCGGGGGCAATCGTGGCGGCCTCGTTCCTTGATCGTTTCGTCTCCGCTGATCGCGACTGGGTTCATCTCGATCTCTATGGGTGGAACGATTCCACCCGCCCAGGCCGCCCGGAAGGCGGGGAAGCCACCGGCATGCGCGCGGTCTGGCGCTGCCTCCTCGCTCGGTACGCGCGTGGTTCTTCGACCCAGCCGAGTCGCAGCGCTGCCCCCTGAGCCGTCACGCCGAGATGATCGCTTGCCCGCAACCGTTTTCGGCCTGGGGGTTTGCTTTGCGCTGCCGTTTCATTACATCTTCCGACGAACGGTCGGTCGCCGGGGCCGACCAATGTGCAGGAAGGTAACAGTCATGGCAGCAAGCAGTGCGAGCGATCAGCTCCTCGATGTGCTGCGCGACACAGTGGTCGCGCTGGTGCGTCGCGACGGGCCCGACCTCTCGGCCCGTCAGCTTGGGGTGTTCCTCACCGTGTATTTGACCGAAGGCCCGCACACGGTGCGCGGTCTCGCCGCCGAACTGGACGTGTCCAAGCCCGCCATCACCCGCGCACTCGACCGGCTCGGGGAGCTCGATCTCGCGCGCCGCAAGGTCGATCCTTCAGACCGGCGCAGCGTAATCGTGCAGCAAACGTCGAAAGGGGCCGCTTTCCTGCGTGAGCTGCGCAAGATCATGGGCGAGGCGAGCTCCCGCAAGGAGGTGAAGGCTTCCTCTGGCGGGCGGCGGGCCGCCAGCGCCTGAGCCTCGGCGCTCCGTCTGCCGCGACGGGCAATACCCGCTCGGGCCTAACGCGGGCGGAGATCACTTTGCGGGGGCACGGTACAGGCCGTTGCTCTCCCTCCGCTTATGTTACGCCTCAGTCACGCGCGACGCGCCTGCGCAGTCAGTAGCCTGCGACCGGATCGACTGTATTGAGCAAGGGTTGGCCTGCGGCAAGGCGGCGCAGGTTTTCAACCACTTGAGGAGCGCAGGATCGCGGGTTGGTGGCGGAGGCGATGTGCGGCGTGAGGATGATCTTCGGATGTCCCCAAAACGGATGCTCGCCGGGCAAAGGCTCTGTTTCGAAGACGTCGAGGGTAGCGCCCGAAAGATGCCCCGTGTCGAGAGCGTCTAAAAGGTCGTCCTCGACCAAGTGGCCACCGCGCGCAACGTTGATCACGTAGGCGCCCTTCGGCAGCCGGGCAAATGTGTCGCGATTGAGAATGCCGCGCGTCTCTGCCGTGAGCGGCAGCAAGCAGACCAGGATGTCAGTGCGGGCGAGGAACGGCGCGAGCTCTTCAAAACCGACGAAGCTCTCGACCCCCTCGACGTTCTTCGGGCGACGCGACCAGCCCGCTACCTGGAACCCCAAGGCGGCGAGTTTGCGCGCTGCATCCGTTCCCAACACGCCAAGGCCCAGGATGCCGACGCGCGTGCGCTCCGTTTCAGGCGGTGGCAGTTCGTGCCAGATCCGCGTCCTCTGCTGCGCACGGTAGATTTCCGCCTGGCGGTGGTGGCGAAGCACGGCAAGCAGCACGTACTCGCTCATCGCCGAAGTGAGCAGCCGATCGACCAGACGCACGACCGCCACGCCGGGCGGCGGCCCTGGCGGGCGGAACAGGTGATCGACCCCCGCCCCCATGCTGATGACCACCCTAAGGTTTGGATAGCGGAACAGGTCCTCCGGCGGGTGGTTCCAGGTCAGCGCAGCGACAATGTCCTCCGCCGGTCCTGTTTCGGGATAAAGACGAAGGTCGAGGTCAGGCGCGAGAGCGAGCAATTCGCGCCGCCACGCCTCCACCGATTTCGGAGAGGAGGAAAGGAGAAGCGCTCCGTTCATTCCGGGGTCTCCATCTCCTCCTCGCGCGTCATCGTTTCTCGCAGGAAAGCCTGCCAGTCTCCATCCGGCGAGCGGACCTCGCGCTCACCAGCACGGAGCGTGATCGCACCCGCCTGCCAGACCTGCGCAAAGCCCTCCGGCGAGGAGAGGACGTAGGCGAGGGTGCGGTCATACACTTGGTCCTTGATGCGCGGCAGCAGGAACAAGAACCAGACCAGGATGCCGAGGGTAAGAGCGAAGACGCCGAGCCACACGCCGCCGAAAATGGTGGCGGCGATCACGCCGAACATGCCGAGCCCCAACGGCAACGCCGTCTCGATACGGCGGAACACCGGCGACCCGGGCCGCGACATCAAGCCAATGTTGACGCCGAGGATGAGCCGCTTCTGCGCGATCAAACGCTTCAGCCGGGCATGCGCTTGGGCGACCTGAGGGTCGGTCATGGTTGCCCCCTTGTTGCCCCCGCCACCTCCGCCTGCTCTCTGTGCCGAACTGCTGTCATCGCCGCACCACGCCGCTCTCGTCCGCCTTTAGGTCGAAGGCCGCCGCCATCAGGGCCCGGGTGTAGGGCTCGCGCGGGGAGTCGAGCACCTCTTGTGCCGGCCCTTGCTCGACCACGCGGCCGTCCTTCAGCACCACCACCTGGTGCGCAAGCGCGCGTACAACCTTCAGATCATGGCTGATGAACAGATAGGCCAGCCGGTGCCGCGCCTGCAGCGCGCGCAAGAGTTCGACGATCTGCGCCTGCACGCTCATGTCGAGGGCGGAGGTTGGCTCGTCGAGCACAACGAAGCGCGGCTTGAGCACCAGCGCGCGGGCGATGGCGATGCGCTGGCGTTGCCCGCCCGAGAACTCGTGCGGGTAGCGGTCGATCCAGGCTGGGTTGAGGCCGACTTCCTCGAGTGCGCGGGCTACAATCGCGTCTCGTTCGCGCCTGGTAAGCCTAGGCTGGTGTACAGAGAGACCCTCGGCAACGATTTCGCCCAGGCTCATGCGCGGGCTTAGCGAGCCGTACGGGTCTTGGAACACGATCTGCATCCGCCGGCGCAGGGGCCTCAACGCGCGGCGATCGAGCCCCGAGATATCGCGCCCTTCAAAGCGCACGATGCCGACCGCTTCGGGAACGAGACGAAGGAGTGCGAGCCCCATGGTGGACTTGCCAGAACCGGACTCGCCAACCAAACCCACTGTCTCGCCCTCGCGCACCGCGACACTCACGCCGTCACACGCCTTCACATAGCCCACCGTGCGGCGCAGCAAGCCGCGCCGGATGGGGAAGTGCACCGTGACCTCGCGCCCCTCCATCACCACGGGCGCATCGGCTGCGACGGGCGGCGGCGCCCCTTTCGGTTCAGCGGCGAGCAGCATTCGCGTGTACTCTGCCTTGGGCGCGGCGAATACTTCTGCCACGGGCCCCTGCTCGACAATTCGCCCGCGGTGCATCACGCACACGCGATCCGCATAGCGGCGCACGATGGCGAGATCATGGGTGATGAGCAGAAGCCCCATGCGCAAACGCAGTTTGAGGTCGGCGAGCAGAGTGAGAATCTGCGCCTGGATGGTGACGTCGAGCGCCGTGGTGGGCTCATCGGCAATCAGCAGTTTCGGCTGGTTGGCGAGCGCCATCGCGATCATCACCCGTTGGCGCTGCCCTCCTGAAAGCTGGTGCGGGTAGGCGTTGAGACGGTTCGCCGCATCGGCGAAGCCGGCCATCGCCAGGCATTCCACAGCGCGTGCCCGCGCCGCCTCGCGGGACACGGGCTGATGCAGGAGCACCGCCTCGACAATCTGCTTCTCGATCGTGTGCAGCGGGTTGAGGCTGGTCATCGGCTCCTGGAACACCATCCCCGCCACGCCGCCGCGGGCTTCGCGCAGGGTTTTTGCATCCGCCCCGATCATCTGCTTCCCATCGAGCAAGATGGAGCTGCCATCGGGGTGGCTTGCCGCCGGGTAGGGCAGAAGCTGCAGGATGGAAAGGGCCGTGACGGACTTGCCGGAGCCCGATTCCCCGACAAGTGCAAGAGTTTCGCCTGGATCGAGCGAAAACGTCGCGCCTTTGACCGCAACCACCTCCCGTCCTCCGGAGCGGAACACCACACCGAGGTCGCGCACTTCCAAAAGGCTCATCGCTCACTCGCTCCACCCGGCAACTTGCGCGGGTCGAACGCATCGCGCACCGCCTCGCCGACAAAGATCAACAGCGTGAGAATGGTCGCAAGCACGAGGAAGGCCGTGATGCCGAGCCACGGCGCCTGCAGGTTGTTTTTGCCCTGCTGCACGAGCTCGCCGAGCGAGGGCGAACCAGGCGGCAAGCCGAAACCAAGAAAGTCGAGCGAAGCAAGCACGGTAACAGAGCCCGAGAGGATGAAGGGGAGGAAAGTGAGGGTCGCCACCATCGCATTGGGCAGGATGTGACGGAACATCACCACCGTGTCCGACACGCCAAGCGCCTTCGCCGCGCGCACATACTCGAAGTTCCGCCCGCGCAGGAACTCCGCCCGCACCACGCCAACGAGGCTCATCCACGAGAAGAGAAGGAGGAAGACGAGCAAAACCCAAAAGGTTGGTTCGATGACGGAAGCAAGGATGATGAGCAGGAATAGCTGCGGCATGCCCGACCAGATTTCGATGAACCGCTGAAAGAGAAGATCAACCAGGCCGCCGTAATAGCCCTGCACGGCGCCGGCAACGACGCCGATGACGGAGGATAGGAGGGTCAGGGTGAAGCCGAACAAAACCGCAAGGCGAAATCCGTAGAGGACGCGGGCGAACACGTCGCGCGCCTGATCGTCGGTGCCGAGCAAGTTGAAGGGGGTTTCAGGGCCGATTGCCTCGGCTGGCAGCAGCCATGTCGGCGGCGAGGGCGCGGGCTGAGGAAGATTGCGCACCACCGTCTGGTACGAATAGGGAACAGGCGGCCACAGCGCCCAGCCGCGGGCGGAGATTTGCTCCAAGAGGAAAGGATCGTGGTAGTCGGCCGAAGTGGGGAAATCGCCGCCAAAATCGGTTTCGGCGTAGTCGAAAAAGACGGGGAAGAACCACTCCCCGTCGTAGCGGATAACGAGTGGGCGGTCGTTGGCGACGAACTCGGCAAAGAGCGCGACCAAAAAAAGAGCAAGGAAGATCCACATCGACCACCAGCCGCGCCGGTTGGCCCGAAAGTTGGCAAGACGGCGGCGGGTGATGGGGGAGAGCGCCATCGCGGACGGGGTCGGATCAGCGGAACTGGCCGCATATCGCGGCTGACGAGACCATGCTTATCACGCAACAGCACGACGCGGCGTCAGCATCACTGTCGTGCCTCGAAATCGATGCGCGGATCGACCACCGTGTACATCAGGTCGCCGATAATTTGCATGACGAGGCCGAGCAGGGTGAAAAGGTAGAGCGTGCCGAACATGACGGGATAATCGCGCCGGATGGCAGCCTCGAAGCCAAGGAGGCCCAGGCCATCGAGCGAGAAGATGATCTCGACCAAAAGCGCGCCGGTAAACAGGATGCCGATGAAGGCAGAGGGAAACCCGGCGATGATCAGGAGCATGGCGTTGCGGAAGACATGCCCATAAAGCACGCGCCTTTCAGAGCAGCCCTTGGCGCGCGCGGTCATCACATACTGCTTGCCGATCTCGTCGAGAAACGCGTTCTTCGTCAACATGGTAAGCCCGGCGAAGCCGCCGATCACCATCGCGGTGATGGGCAGACAGAGGTGCCAGAAATAGTCGATCACCTTCTCGATGAGAGAAAGCTCAGCCCAGTTCGGGCTTGTCAGCCCACGCAGCGGGAAGATTTGCAGGAAGGAGCCGCCCGCAAATAGCACGACGAGCAGAATGGCGAACAAAAACCCCGGCACAGCGTAGCCTACAAGGACGATGGCGGAGGTCACGACATCGAAGCGAGAGCCGTCCTTTACAGCCTTGCGGATGCCAAGGGGAATGGAGATCAGGTAGACGAGCAAGGTGGTCCAGAGCCCAAGGCTGATCGAGACCGGCATCTTGTCAATCAGGAGTTCGACCACGGAACGGTCCTGAAAAAAGGAACGGCCGAAATCGAAGGTGAGGTAGGAGACCATCATCTTGACGAAGCGCTCATGCGCGGGCCGGTCGAAGCCGAACATGCGCTCGATCTCGGCGACGATTTCCGGATCAAGCCCGCGCGCTCCGCGATAGCGCGAGGCGGTTTCGCCGGCACTCGCCTGATCGAAGGTGCGGACGGTGCCGGATGGGGAGGCGGTCTCCGTGCCGCCGCCGGTGATTCGCTCAAGCGGCGCACCAGGCCCGCCCTGGCCGCGCAGTTCTGCGAGCATCTGCTCCACCGGCCC
>CALLUO010000023.1 GCA_938010425.1 uncultured Elioraea sp. | reverse complement strand
ACCAGGCCGCTCGCGGCGAAGCCGAACAGGGAGAACAACGCCGTCACTCCGTTCAAAAGTAGCGAGAGGGGCTGCACCTGATGCACTTGGTTATCGAGGAAAAGACTGAGAAAGGGGCTGGCGGCGAAGGCCACCCCGACCGAGCATGCTGGACGCAAGGCCAGAACGGCGAGGCCCCCCGTCATCAGGGCAAGGTCGCTCATCGGCTCGCGCCTTCCTTTCTCAGCTTATCTCTTGTCCCTGTTTGGACAGCGCACGCTGCCTGAGCGTTCTTTGCGCGACAGTTTCGCGGTGCCAACTCGGCCCCGGGCCGCGCGGCTTTGCGCAGAAGCGGGATCAAGCGGCAACATGTGCGTCTCCTTCCCCTCAACGGCAACACGGATGCCGCGCTGACCGCGCGTATGGTCGACCTTTCGCGCGGGATGGAGGGTGGAGAAGTCGAAGTGTTCGACGCGACCGCGCGCTTCGGCGCGCGCTACATTGCCAGCCGTGCCGCGGCCGCGATCGCCGCTCACGCCGTGCTCGACACCTACGCCGAGGCGTTGGCGCAGGGCGGCGTGCCGGATGTCGTGCTGATCGCCTGGTTTGGCGACCCTGGGCTTTTGGCGTTGCGTGAGATCGCGCCCGGTCCCGTCACCGGCATGGCTGAGGCCTCCCTTATCCTTGCGGCCGCAGTCGGGCAGTGCATCGCCTTGCTGACGGGCGGGGCGACCTGGGTGCCGATGCTTGAGGACTTCGCCGCCGCGATGGGCTTCGGCCAGCGTTTGGTTGTGCGGGCGGTGCCGGAGACGGGGGAGCGGATCGCGCGCGATCCCGAAGCGGCACGCGAGCCGCTGGCGGCAAAGGCGCTGGCGGCAGTGGCGTGCGATAGGGCTGAGGTGGTGGTGTTGGGCGGGGCGGGCCTTGCCGGGCTTGCGCCGCGGCTCTCTCCCCGTCTCGCCGTTCCGGTGCTCGACAGCCTTGCCTGCGGCATTCGTTTCTTCTTTGCCTTCGCCTCGCTCGGCCAGCGGCCCCGAGGGCCTTAGCCGACGGAGGATCAATCTGCCTTCGCCGGGCTCGGCGGCAGACTGGCTGAACTTCTTGCCGGAGCGCGGCAAATTCGGGCGGCGAGGTCGTAGCGGCCCTCGAGATCGTCGCGCACCTGGCCTTCCCAACGCGGCACGCCGAGCAGGTAGGTGGCGCGCGCGATCAAGTGCGAGGCGATCGGCGTCGTGAACAGCAGGAAACCTACCCCGGCGAGGGCGCGCGCCACGACGTCGAGTTCGCCAACGCCGATCGCGACTGCAAAGAGGAGAAGGGAGCCTCCCAGCGTGCCGGCCTTGGAGGAGGCGTGCATGCGCATCAGCGAGTCGGGGAGCCGCCAAATGCCGATCGCGGCGACAAGAGCGAAGCCCCCCCCGGCCAGAATCAGTACGACAAGAAGAAGATCGACGAGGAGATCAGTCATCGGCCTGCTCGAGCGGCGGTGGTTTGCTTTGGCGGGCCCGGCGCAGCGCCACCCACTCCACATAGCGTGCAAAGGCCACGGTGGAAAGGAAGGAGACGAGTGCCACCACTAGAGCGAAGTCGAGGAAGGCAGCAACGCCAGAGGAGAGCACCATCAGGCAGGCGGCAGCGATGCAGGTGAGGGCCAGCATGTCGAGGGCGACGATGCGATCCGGCAGATGCGGCCCCTTGACCAGACGGGCAAAGCCAATGGCGAAGGCCGCCGCAATCATCGCCCAACCGAACCAGATCGCGACCGTAACGGCTCCGCTCATCGCAAGAACCCCAGCAGGCGGGTCTCGAAATTGCCCTTGATGTCGGCAAGCGTGGCCGCGGGGTCATCAAGGAACATCGCGTGCACGTAAAGGGTCGAGCGGTCTTCGGACACATCGAGGGCGAGCGTGCCGGGAGTGAGCGTGATCAGGTTGGCGAGAGCGGCGATCTCCACGTCACGTTTTGCCGCTAGCGGAACCGCGATCACGCCTGGGTGGGCCGCGAGGCGCGGGCTCAGCACCTGGCGCGCGATCTGGAGCGCGGATTGCACAAGCGCTTTGGGGTAGAAAACCGCGAAGGCGAGGAAGCGGATGGTCTTGCGGAAATAGGCCGGTTCGCCCCCCGCCCAGAGCGTGCGCGTCAGGTAGAGGGCACCGAAGCCAGAGACGAACCCGGTACCCATTGTCCAGAGCGAGAACGAGCCGAAGGATGCGCACCAAGCGAGCATCAGGAGCAGGTTGATCGCAAACAGCCCGACCGTCTTCTGGTTCATCTCGCCCCCCCGAGCACGGCGGCGATGTAGGACGCGGGATCCAGCAGCTCCAGCGCCGCACGCTCTGCGACGACGTAGAACGGCTGGGCGAACAGCCCGATAACGACAGTGCCGGCAGCGAGGGCGGAAATAGGGAGGAGCATGACGGTGGGCGCTTCGCCCAGCGGCCGCGCCGCCGACTCACCGGCAGGGTGCGGCTTCCAAAATGCCTCGGCCCAAATCTTGGTCATCGAATAGATGGTGAGAAGGCCGGTGACGAGGGCGGCAGCGGCAATCCACCACGAGCCGATCTCGAGGGCGGCTCGCACCAGCACGAGCTTAGCCCAAAATCCCGAAAGAGGCGGAAACCCTGCGAGGCTGAAAGCTGGAATGAAGAACAGCACGCCGAGCCACGGTGCCGAGCGATAGAGACCGCCGATCCGCTTCAGCTCCATCGACCCCGTCAGACGCGCCGCCACCCCCGCGATCAGGAACAAGTTCGCCTTCACAATGATGTGGTGGACGAGATAGAAGACCGATCCGATAAGGCCGAGCGGTGTCGCCAGTGCGAGGCCCATCACCATGTAGCCGATCTGGCTAATGATGTGCCACGACAGGATGCGCCGCATCTCGGTCTGTGCCGCCGCTCCCAAAACGCCCGTAACCATGGTCAAGCCCGCAATCCACAAGAGAAGCGTGTGCGTCCATCCTGGGTCGTGGGTGAAGAGGAGCGTGAAGGCGCGGATCAGCGCATAGACGCCGACTTTGGTGAGAAGCCCGGCGAAGACCGCGGAGACCGAGACGAGCGGCGTGTGGTAGGCCGCAGGCAGCCAGAAGAACAGCGGAAAGACGGCAGCCTTCATGCCAAAGGCGGCCATCAGCAGAGTGGCAGCGGCGGTGAGCAGGCCCCTGTTGGAGACAGCAGGCACGCTGCGCGCGATGTCGGCGAAATTGAGCGTTCCCGTCAGCCCGTAGATCAGCGCGACCGCGAGCAGGAACATCAAGGTGGCGACGAGATTGAGCGCGACGTACTTCACCGCGCCATCGATTTGCGCCTTCGTTCCCCCCACGGTCATCAGCCCGAAGGAGGCGATCAGCATCACCTCGAACCAGACGTAGAGGTTGAACAGGTCCCCTGTCAGGAACGCCCCGCAGACGCCGAGCAGCAGCACGTGCGAGAGAGGATGGAACCAGGCGCGCCGTTCCGCCTCGCCGATTTCGCCGAGGCCGAAGGTGAGACACGCCGCCCCGGTGATGGCCGCGATCACCGTCATCACCGCGCCCAAACTATCGACGGCGAAAGTGATGCCGAAGGGCGCAGCCCAGTTGCCTGACTGCAGAACCACCATCCCATCCCGCAGCACGACAACGAGCAGGGCGACCGAGACGACCAGCAGAAGGTAGGAGCCGAGAAGCGAAAGCCACCCTTGTAGCCGCGGGACGCCGTGCGCAAGCGTCGTTGCGCCAGTAGAGAGGATCGGCACGACCAGCACGAAGGCGGCAAGCCAGCCTGCCATCATGCCTTCTCCTCGGGCGGTTCTGCAACGCGCATCTCGTCCGTGCGCACCGTGCCAAGCCGCTCGTAAGCCACCCAGGCCAGAACAAGGGCGAAGGCAAGAAGGCCGAAGCCGATCACGATCGCGGTCAGCACCAAAGCCTGCGGCAAGGGGTTGGCGAAGGCGCCAGCGATCGTTTCGGCATCGAGCGGCACAAGCGGTGGCGTATCACGCGTGAGCCGTCCAGCGACGAAAATCGAGAGGTTCACCGCGTTGCCGAGCACGCCAAAGCCCAGCAGCAGGCGGATCAGGTTGCGCGACAGCATCAGCCAGGTCGCGACCGCGGTGAGCAGACCAATGAGGAGGACAAGCGGCAGTTCCATCGGGTCAGCCGCCCGTTTCCACATCGTCAAGCGCCGGTTCCTCTTCGAGTGCGGCGATCAGCGTACACACTCCGCCAATGACGGTGAGATAGACCCCGATGTCGAACAGGAGGGGGGTAGAGAGCGGCAGCACTGCCCCGTTGCCCAAATCGAGCTTCAACCAAAGCCCGGTGAAAAACGGTAGCCCAGCCAGGGCCGCGGGCAGCGCGGAGAGGGCCGCGATCAGCACGCCCGCGCCGGCGATGACGGCGGGCGAAAAGACGAGCGTGCGTCGCATCGAGGCGGGGCCAAAGGCAATGCCCTGCAGCGCGATCGCAGAGGTGGCGACGAGCCCGCCAATGAAGCCCCCGCCCGGCAGGTTGTGCCCGCGCCAGAGCAGGAACAAGGAGAGCATGATCATCATCGGTGCAAGGATTCGCGTTCCAGCGCGCAGGATCAGGCTGCTCATTGTGCGTCCTTCCGCGCGATACGGCCCGCGATCGCGGCAAGCCCAGCGAGGGCGGCGGAAAAGACCACGATGATCTCCCCCAACGTGTCGATGGCGCGGAAATCGACCAGAATCACATTGACGATGTTGTGCCCGAACGCCTCCGGCACCGAGGCGCGGGCGAACCACTCGGAGAGCCGTGCATCAAACGGCTCGGCGAGCACGCCGAGAAGAAGCGTGATTACGAGAAGCCCCATGGCGCCCGCAAGAACTGCGTGCAGCAGCCGCGGTCGGTCCGACAAAGCGGAGAGGCGGAAGCCGGGCAGGCGAACGAGCACGAGCGCGAGCAGAACGACGACGAGCGTTTCGACCATGAACTGGGTGATGGCGAGATCAGGCGCGCCGAAAAGCATGAAGATGAGCGCCACCCCGATCCCCACCATGCCAAGCGCGGTGACGGCGAGAAGCCGGGTTGTGGCGATGGCGGCAACAATGGCGGCAGCGCTTGTTAGCGCTATGATCGCGACCTCGATCAGCCGCATGCCAGCAAGCGGGAAGGCAAGGCGCACGTCGCCACGCAACAGGGCGGCTGCGGTGACGAGCACGATGACGCCGAAGGTCACTGCCGTGTACCGGTGTAAAAGCCCCGGCTGCCACAACCCAGTCTGCCAGGAGGCGAGGCGCGCGAGACCTATCAGTACACGATCGTAACCAGCATCTGGACCACGCGAAAGCACCGGCGCGAGGCGATCCCGCCAGCGCTCGGCACGGCGCTGCCAAAGCACGTAAAGCGCCGCACCGGCGGCGAACGCAACGAGGGTGAGCCCGAGGGTCCAATCGAACGGCTTGATCACCTTCGCCTCGACCGCGACCGGCATTCCGGCAACCGCGGAGGCGGCGGGGGCGAGCACCGCGTCAGAGACGAGATCAGGCAACACGCCAAATAGGAGCGAGAGCGAGGCGAGTGCCACCGGCCCCGCCAGCATCGAGGGTGGGGCTTCATGCGCCTCGTGCGCCGCCTTGCTCTTCTGCCCGAGGAAGGGTTCGATTGCGACCACGCCGGCAATCGCCACCAGAAACAACGTGCCGAAGGTAACGACGGTGAGCGGCAGGGCCCCCCCCGCCTCGACCGCGGCTGCTTTGGTGATCGCCTTGCTCACCCAGCCCAGGCTGAGGGGAACCCCGGCCATGGAGGCGGAGGATACGGCAGTGGCCGCAAAGGTGATCGGCATCGCGCGGATCAGCCCCGAAAGGTCGCGCAGGTCGCGCGTTCCCGTTTCGTGATCGATATTGCCCGCCGCCATGAATAGGGCGCCCTTGTAGAGGGCATGCGTGAGCAGGAAGGCCATGACCGCCCGCGCGCTCCCCTCCGTTGCTGGGCCAATCAGGAAAACGAGAGCGCCAAGCGCCGAGACGGTGGTCCAGGCCAGCACCAGCTTGAGGTCGGTCTCCAGCAGGGCGAAGACCAAGCCCGCCAGCATGGTGATGCCGCCGATGACGACCAACGTGGTGGTCCAGGCCGCAGTGCCGCCGAAGGCCGGATCGAGCCTGGCGAGCAGATAGACGCCCGCCTTCACCATGGTGGCGGAATGGAGATAGGCGGAGACGGGGGTTGGAGCCTGCATCGCGCCCGGAAGCCAGGAGTGGAACGGCCACTGCGCGCTTTTGGTGAAGCACCCGAGCATGATCAGTATCATCGCCGGCAAGGAGAGGCCGTGCGCGCGGATGGCATCTCCGGCGAGGACGAGGTCGGACAGGCGCCAAGTGCCGCCTGCAATGGCGGCCAGGATAAGGCCGGCCAGCAGGGCAAGCCCTCCCGTGCCGGTGATCAGCAGCGCTTGCAGGGCGGCACGGCGCGCCTCTGGCTTCTCGCTCTCAAAGCCAACGAGCAGGTAGGAAGCCAGGCTGGTCAGCTCCCAAAACACGAAGAGCGCGATCACGTCGTCGGCCAGTACGAGGCCGAGCATCGCGCCCATAAACAGCATCAGGAAAACGAAGAAGCGCCCCAGCATAGGGTGCCCGGCGAGGTAGCCGCCGGCATACAGCACGACGAGTGTGCCGATGCCGGAAATGAGGAGCACAAACAGCCCCGACAGCCCATCGAGCCGGAAGGCGAGCGCGACATCGAGCCCGGGCACCCAGGGGATGACTTCGTTCACCCCTGCGGCGAATCTGTCGACGCGCAGGATGGCCCA
>CALLUO010000022.1 GCA_938010425.1 uncultured Elioraea sp. | reverse complement strand
GCACCCAAATCCATGCATGGGACTCACCTGAGATTTGGACGCTTCCAAGGAAAATATCGTTTGACAATGAGATCACCTGCAAAGCTCCGTTAGAGAATAAGAAGCTTGAGTCAAATGGCACGTCCACGGTAGTACAACTCGAAGGGCAATTTTGGAAGTCTGGAATATAAAATGGTGTGCTGCCAAACCCACCGGCAATTGAGCCGTCGACCGAAAGGGACAGAAGCCTTTGCCCCGGTGAGAGGTTGATGGTCTGATATGTTATTGATGAGTCACTCTGCACCCGCCACACCACTTCTGACAGAGGATCGGTTTGCCCACCAATAATCGTTCTTGCATCGCCAGATATTGCCGCCGGCAACGTATAGTTCTGGCCTGGATCTCCTTTCAAAAGCTGCGTCGTCCCGCCCGTAGAACGAAAACCGAAGTAGGCACCGTTAACCTGAAACTCCAAACCAACAGCGACCCTGCCATCGCGCGATAGATTGAACCCGTACGTGGACAAATAAAGTGGATTCGAGTTCTCCAAAACCGCTCCCTCAGAAGACGGTGGCACGACTTGAACCCCTGAATTGGTCCAAAGGACCGCTCTCGGACCGCTCGCTGGAGGAAACGAACCGCTCGCTTGAGGAAACGCTGTTCCGAGAATCACAGAGCCATCGGCGGAAACCGCCTGCGCTGCGTCGCGCACGCCGGCAGACAACTCCGGCAAGCGGAACGGTGCTGAGGGGTTGGCAACCTCCCACTTCGTCGCTGCAGTCACGAACGGATTGTTGGTGCTGGACGTCCCAACCACCACTTGCCCGTTACCTGCCAGGGCGGCCACCGCAGACTGCGTGTAACCATCCACTGGTTGCAGGACAAAAAAGCTCGGTGCCGCGGCAGCGTCGACCGCTGCGACACTGACCATGCCGAGCGCGGCCAGCCACATCGAGATTTTCAAGCGAGCGGCAGCCACACGATGGGGCCGAGACCGGCCCGCCATTGTCTTATAGTCCTCCATCGTCGTGTTCCCAAAGCCAAGTTGATGAGACGCGTACAGTTGCCTGTCAAAACGCGGCCAGGAGGTTCTCCCGACGCACTTCTCCCCTGCGCGCAAGCAGGAGAGGCCCTTCTCCCCTGCGCACAAGCAAGCGAGCCTTTTCATTTTTGGACGTGTCTCAAGTATAGGTCAAGGCTGGTGGATTAAAGCTTGATGAAATTTTTGCAAATGCTTTGAATTTTAGAACCCCTAAAACAACCTTTGCTTGTCTATCCTTCAACGACTGCTCTCTCGTCTAGCGATTGTTGCTTGTAGCACAACCCATCGGAGCGCGCCGCGGCGTTCGTCAGCTGCGGCAACCGCACCTGAGCCAGACCTTTCTTTCCAAACGCTTATTGCACCGCCTCTGACGCTACAAGCCCCGCCGTACCCGCCCCGTGAACCGACCGGGCGAGACCCATGTCAGCAAGGTCGGAGCACCCCGCGCGCCAAAGAACGCATGCCCGAGGTTTGTCTTCGGGCTCGCCTCAGCCCATGCCCAAGGCGCGCTTATAGAGGTCGAGCAAGGTTTCCTGTTCCTGCACTTCGGCCTGGTCCTGCCGGCGAAGGCGAATGAGCTGACGCATCACCTTCACATCAAACCCGGCCGATTTCGCCTCGGCATACACATCCTTAATATCGGCGGCGAGCGCCCGCCGCTCCTCCTCTAGCCGTTCGATCCGCTCCACCAGGCTGCGCAAACGGTCGGCCGCGATGCCGTCGGTCGCGTCGTCGGTCTCCGCTTGCCCCTTGCGGGTTGCGGTTGCTGTCCGTTGCGCTTTAGCCATGCACGGCCCTCCTTCGGAACCTGGGGGCGGCGAGGCATAGTCCGGCCCCAGGGCGCGATCAATGGTCGCGCGGGCGGGCCTTCTCGAAGGCGGCAAGCTGCGCAGCACTCGCCTCGCGCTGATACTTCGCTTGCCACTCTTTGTACGGCATGCCGTAGATGATCTCGCGGGACTCGGGGTCGGTCATCGCGATACCGCGCTCCTCCGCCGCTGCACGATACCATTTGGCGAGACAGTTGCGGCAGAAACCCGCGAGGTTCATCAGGTCGATGTTCTGCACGTCAGTGCGCTCGCGCAGGTGCTGCACCAGGCGGCGGAACGCCGCGGCCTCCAGCTCCACCCGGGTGCGTTCGTCAATCTCAGCAACGCTCATCCTGTCCTCCATAGGCCAGCCCCGTCGCCCTTGCTACATGGCGCGCGTCGGGGCAATCGACCAGATTCGGCGAAGAAACCAGGGAAGCTCAGGGTGCCGGCGGACAAGTGGAACGACCAGACGGCAAGGGCCATCCTTCGGGCGATGCTGGACGCCGCCATCGCCGCCGCTGACCCCGCCCCTCGCCTCGCCGCCTGCCTGCCGCCAAGGCCCCAAGGGCGGGTGGTGGTGGTTGGTGCCGGCAAGGCCGCAGCCGCTATGGCCGCCGCCGTCGAAGCCGCGTGGGGGGCTATCGACGGGGTGGTCGTGGTGCCGCACGGATACACCGTGCCCACCCGGCACATCACTGTGCTCGAGGCCTCCCACCCTGTTCCAGACGCCCGTTCCGAAGCAGCAGCACGGGCAATCCTCGCTGCCGTCGAGGGGCTGAAGCCGGACGACCTCGTGCTTGCCTTGATCTCTGGCGGCGGGTCGGCGCTGATGGCGCTGCCCGCACCCGGCCTCACCCTCGTCGATAAGCAGGCCGTCACGCGGGCCCTGCTCGCCTCGGGCGCCACCATCCACGAGATGAACTGCGTGCGCAAACACCTCTCGGCCATCAAAGGCGGGCGGCTTGCTGCCGCCGCCTACCCCGCGCGTGTGGTGACCATCGCCATCAGCGACGTGCCAGGCGACGACCCCGAGGTGATCGCCTCTGGCCCCACGGTGCCCGACCCCACCACCTTCGCCGAAGCGCGCGCCATCCTCGACCGCTACCGCCTCGCTGTGCCGCCCAGTGTCGCTGCCCACCTCGATCGCGCCGAGGACGAGACGCCGAAGCCGGGAGATCCCAGGCTCGCCTCAGCCGAGTTCCGCTTCCTCGCCACCCCTTTCGCAAGCCTCGAGGCAGCGGCCGGGGTTGGCCGCAACCACGGCCTCACCCCCCTGATCCTCGGCGATGCCATCGAGGGCGAAGCGGCTGTGGTTGGCACCGCCATGGCGGGGATCGCGCGCAGCGTGCGCGAACACGGCACGCCGGCGACCGCGCCTTGCGTCCTCCTCTCCGGGGGCGAGACCACCGTGACTTTGAAGGGTTCCTCAGGCCGGGGTGGGCGGAACACGACGTTCCTGCTGGGGCTCGCCCTCTCCCTCGCCGGATGCGAGGGTATCTGGGCGATCGCCGCCGACAGCGACGGCAAGGACGGTAACCTGGATGCCGCCGGCGCGGTGGTCGGCCCCGACACGCTCGCGCGCGCCCGCGCGCTCGGGCTTGATCCCCGCGCCATGCTCGCGGCCAACGATGCCGGAACGTTCTTCGAGCGCCTCGGCGATCTCGTCGTCACCGGCCCCACCCTCACCAATGTGAACGACATCCGCGCCATCGTCATCGCGTGAGCAGCCCGTGACCCCGCCCCCTTCATCGCCCGCCCCGCTGCGCGAGAGACCTGCGCTCAGGCGCCATCGCCGCACCAAAATTGTCGCGACCCTGGGCCCCGCCTCCTCAAGCCCGGAGATGATCGCCGCGTTGTGGCAGGCTGGGGCGGATGTGTTCCGCCTCAACTTCAGCCACGGCTCGCACGAGGACCACGCCGCCCGACTGGACGCGATCCGTGCGCTCGAGAAGCGGGCGGGGCGGCAGATCGCAGTGCTGGCCGACCTGCAGGGGCCGAAGCTTCGCCTCGGTGTGTTCCGTGGCGGCAAGGTACAGCTGCAGCAGGGCCAGGCGTTCCGCCTCGACCTCTCGCCCGTGCCAGGTGATATGCGCCGGGTGCAGCTCCCTCACCCGGAGATTATCCACGCTGCGCGCATCGGCTCCACGCTGTTGATCGATGACGGCAAGGTGAAGCTTCGGGTGGCCAAAGTGCGGCCAGACCATCTCGAATGCGAAGTGGTGGTGGCCGGCCCAGTCAGCGACCGCAAGGGTGTGAACGTGCCCGACGTCACACTGCCCATTCCGGCGCTGACAGCGAAGGATCGGCGCGATCTCGACTTTGCGCTCCAGCGCGGGGTGGAGATCGTCGCGCTTTCCTTCGTACAACGGCCAGAGGACGTGGCCGAGGCGCGTGCCTTGATCGATGGCCGCGCGTGGGTGATGAGCAAGCTCGAGAAGCCCTCAGCACTCGACCAGCTCGACGAGATCGTTGCTCAGTCGGATTGCGTGATGGTGGCGCGCGGCGATCTCGGTGTGGAATTGCCCCCTGAGAACGTTCCTCTCGTGCAAAAGCGCGTGGTGAAGGCCTGCCGGCGCGCAGGAAAGCCAGTGGTGGTGGCGACCCAAATGCTGGAGAGTATGATCTCTGCCCCCACCCCGACCCGGGCCGAGGCCTCAGACGTCGCGACCGCCGTCTTCGACGGGGCAGATGCGGTGATGCTGTCTGCCGAAAGTGCTGCCGGCGCTTATCCACGCGAGGCGGTGGCGATGATGGACCGCATCGTCGCCCGTGTTGAGGCCGATCCCACGTTCCGCGAAATCGTCGAGGCCACGCGCGCGCCACCCGAGCGTCGTTCAGCGGATGCGATCGTCGCCGCCGCCCGACAGGTTGCACACACGATCGGCGCACGCGCCATCGCCACCTTCACCATGTCCGGCTCCTCTGCGCTCCGCATGAGCCGCGAACGGCCCGAGGCGCCTATTCTGGGCCTCACCCCGCGCGAGGAGACGGCGCGGCGGCTCTGCCTCGCTTGGGGCGTCTATCCAATCGTCACCGCCGATGCGCATTCGATGAGCGAGGCGGTGGCGAAATCGGTGCGCCTCGCCGCGCAGGAAGGGTTCGCGCAGACAGGCGAGGAAATCGTGGTCATCGCCGGCATGCCCTTCGGCACATCGGGCACGACAAATGCGCTGCGCATCGCCACCATGCCTTGAGGCGAAGAACCGTGTAACAGAGAAAACCCGTGCGCTGCCGGTTTGCCCGCACGGCTGAGGGACGATGATGGTCCAGAGCCTTCGCCTTGTGGCACCCGCGCTGGTCGCCGTACTCGCGTTCCCGCCCTTGCTCGCTGCGCAGGCTCCCTCAGACTTGCGCGGCATCTGGTCGGCGGATCCTGCATGCGCTGAGGACGCGCTTCGCCACATCATTGGCGAGCGAAGCTTGGAGTGGCGGGAGGGCGGCCGTCGCATCGCGTTTGCCGAGACACGCCTGCAGCTGCGCGGTGATCTGATCCGCTTCGAGATCCGCTCCGCTGACGCGACAGACGGACCGATCCGCGCCAGCGACGTCGTGCGCTATCGCCGTACGCCAAGGAGGTCTTGTTCCGCTCGCGATCGAGCGCGAAGGCGTGGTGATCGACCTCGCCGTCGATCGACCGTTTGTCTCCTGCCGCCGCTGAAGGCAAGGACAATGAGACCCCGGACGGGCAAACCCGCCCGGGGCAGAACAGTGGCGTAAAGAAAACCGGTTTATCGGTCAGCGCGCGGCGAGCAGTTCC
Organism: uncultured Elioraea sp.; assembly: GCA_938010425.1. GTDB lineage: Bacteria > Pseudomonadota > Alphaproteobacteria > Acetobacterales > Acetobacteraceae > Elioraea. Next base: position 15,311 of record CALLUO010000022.1, on the reverse strand, counting down.
GGCACGCGCAGCAGAATGAACTCGCTGTCGGCGGCGCGATCGAGCGCCCGCCCTGAGGAGAACGGCAAATTGTTGTCCACCGCGACCAGGATGTGCTGGTCGTCCAGCTTCATCACGTTCTCGATGGTGAAGAAGGGGAAAGTGAACTTACCGCGCAGGTCACGCTTTGCAGCAGTGGGCAAGCGCGCCAGCCCCTCCGGGTCAGCAATGTCCATCAGGTCGATATGCGCAACCTTGCGCACGAAGCCCTCGGCGTCAACGCTGCCCGTGTCGATGAGCACGATGCGCTTGAAACGCGCGGGCAGAGGAAAACAGTTGGGGCGCGGCTGGCGCGGGTCCTCGCAAGCGAGGGAAGGGTCGCCCTCGCCATTGTCGCGCTCGATCACGAGAGCGCGCCGGTTGTCTATAAAGTTGAAGTCGCCGATCGCGGTCGCGCCCTCGTCGAGACGATACTTGAACTCGCGCCCGGTCCAGCGCCTCGCTTTGGGGTCGAATTCGAGCACGGGAACGAAGTTGCCCTCAGGCTGACCGTTCTCGGCAAGCAACGGACGCTCGATCATCGCCCACAGCATGCCGGTCTCGGGGTGCAGAGCCAAGCCCTCGAAGCCTGCAGAACGCGGCACAACCCAGTCGCGCCCCGCCTGCGCAGGAATGAACAAGGCAGGATGATCGGGGGTGCGGATTTCGCGCCCGCCGCGCAAAGCGGGGAAGACGCCTGTGACGCGCCCATCGAGGGTGGCAGAGATCAGATAGGGCCCGAACTCGTCGCCGATCCACACCGTGTCGCCGACCACCTGGATCGACTCAGGGTCGAAGTCGCTGCCCGTGAGGTAGCGTGCTTCGCTGTCCTCGTTCACAATACGGAATGGAATGCGCTTGTCCGGGTCGCGCAGCCACACGACCTCGCGTACCTCCACCGTGCCCTGCTGCCAATTCGGCGCGATGCGGGTGAAGTAGAGCAACGCATCGGGCGAGTTACGCTTGTTGCCGAACCCGTTGTCGACCAACGCGTAGATCGAACCGTCTGCAGCACGGTTCATTGCAAACCCCGAGAAACCCTGCAGCGGCTGGCCGAGGAAGGGCAAGCGGATGCCCGTCTCGCGGTTGCCGTGCGTGGCGCCCGTGGTGCCCATCACGCTCATCGGCCGGTCGTTGCGCAGGTTGCCGGGCCCGGTGAACTTGCCTGAGATCCAGGCCCCGCGCGGCGCATCCACCGGGGGGGCGAGCATGCTCATCGCCGGAATGATGGCGTGGCCGGCAAGCACGGCGGGCTTCCTCTCATTGGCGAGAGCCCCGCCCGCGAGTGCGCTGCCCGCGAGCAGCACGGCGGCTAAGAGGGAACGACGCATCGGTGTCTCCTCCCGTTCTGCACAAGCGCCTTCGCGGGGAAGGCGCACCGCGCACGATTAGCGAGGGTCGATTGCACACGCGTTACGCGAGAGTGATGCTTTGGTTGCGCCGCTCCGATGATCTCGCTGTGGTCTCAGCACACGCTTAGGCGGCGTCGTAATCGACCGCGAGCCGATCGCTCTTCGGCCGGCTCTGGCAGGTGAGCACGAAGCCTGCTTCCAGTTCCCAAGGCTGCAAAGACCAGTTGCGGTCCATCGCCACTTCGCCTTCGGTGAGCCGGGCGCGGCAGGAGCAGCACATGCCACCGCGGCAGGACCAGGGCGCGTCGATGCCCGCCCGCAGCACGGCCTCGAGCACCGTCTCGCCCTCCGCCATCGGCACCTCCCGCGTCGTGCCGTCGACCGTGACGGTGAGGCGGGCAACAACAGGCGTTTCGGCAGTGACGGCGGCGGGCCGCGCCACCGGCACAGCACTGTCTGCCGGCGTGAAACGCTCGACATGAATGCGCTCGTGCGCGACGCCGAGCGCGGCGAGCGCTGCCTCTGCCGCCTCTGGCAGGCCGGAAGGGCCGCAGAGATAGGCAGAGTCAATTTCATCAGAGCCGATAAGCCCCGGCAGGAGGGCGGCGATCCGATCGGCATCGAGGCGCCCGTGCAAAGAGGCCAGTTCGGAGGCTTCGCGCGAGAGCACGTGCACGATGGCAAAGCGCGCGAGGTGACGGTCTTTCAAATCCTCGATCGCCTCGCGGAACATGATATCGGCGCTGGTGCGATTGCCGAACAGCAGCACGAAGCGGGAGGCGGGTTCGCGCGAAAGAAGCGTCTGTGCGATGGAAAGGATGGGGGTTATGCCCGACCCTGCCGCGATGCCGACCACCGTGCGGGCGGCCGCCGAGTCAGGGGTGAGGACGAAGCGGCCTTCGGGCGGGGCGGCCTCGATCACATCGCCCTCCCGCGCCTCCTCTACTGCCCAGGTGGAAAATCGTCCGCCCGGCACGCGTTTGATTCCGACACGCAACACACCCTCATCAAGCCCGGCGCAGATGGAGTAGGAACGCCGCACCTCCTCTCCCCCGATTTCACGCCGCAACGTAAGGTACTGGCCGGGCAGAAAGCGAAACACCTCCTCGCTGCCGGGTGGCGGAGCCAAGGTGAGCGCCACGGCATCTGGGGTGAGCCGGTCGATGCGCGCAATGGTGAGTGGGCGGAAGCGTGTCGCCGTTGTCATGGCGTTCATGCCGTCGTTCCTCCCTCGTTCTGTCCCGTGTGCCGGTCGGCCTGTGCCCCGCGTTCAGAGGCACTTGAAGGCATGGAAGGGCTCGCCGCAGCTTTGGCAGCGTCGCAACGCCTTGCAGGCGGTGGAGCCGAACTCGGAGATGAGAATGGTATCGTGCGACCCGCAGTTTGGGCAGGCAACGGGCGTGTCTTCGCCGAAGAGTGCACGGCGGGATGCAGCGGGTGGGGGTGGCGCGATGCCAGCTTCGAGCAACGCGTCTCGCCCCGCTTGCGTGATCCAGTCTGTCGTCCAGGCAGGGGAGAGCACCAGGTTCACCCGCGGCCTGCCGCAGCCCGCACGCTCTACCGCCGCCTCTACCTCGAGCGCGATCAAACGCATCGCGGGGCAGCCGAAGTATGTAGGAGTAATGTCGATCTCGACCACACCATCTGCACCGAGGCGAACGTCGCGCAGCACGCCGAGATCGGCGATGGAGATGGTGGGGATTTCGGGGTCGACGACTCTGGCGGCGGCGGCACGGGCGGCCTCGACCAGGCGCGCAGGGTCGGCGCCCTTCGTTACGGGCTCTATCCGTTGAGTGATCGTTTCCATCATTCCCCCCTGCGTCGCGCCGCCGCAGGCCTCACCAGCTGCAGCCCGGATAGGCGCGCTGCAGATGCTGCATCACGGCCAGCATGTGGCCCAAATGCTCGGTGTGCCGGCCGGACCGCCCTCCCGTCTGCATCCAGCCATCCGCCGGGCGTGGCAGAAGGGCCTCGTCAAACACGCGGGCGATCGTCGCTTCCCAAGCGGGGCGGATACGCGCCGGGTCGGGCAGGACGCCGGCCGCGATCATCGCCCGATCTGCCGCATCCGCCTCGAACAATTCGCCCGTGTAGGGCCAGAGCGCCTCAAGCGCAGCGAGCATGCGCCGGCGGCTTTCGTCGGTGCCATCGCCGAGCCGGATCGTCCACTCACCGGTGTGCCGCACGTGATACGCGGCTTCCTTCTCTGCCTTGGCGGCGATGGCGGCGATTTGCGTATCGGTTGAGCCCGTCGCGGCCTGCCAAAACGGATGGGCCCAGGCTGAGAGGAACAAGCCACGCAAGATGGTGAAGGCGAAATCCCCGCGCGGCAGTTCCGCCATCAGAACGTTGCGATACTGCGGGGCGTCGCGCAGGTAAGCGAGATCATCTTCCGTCCGTCCCGCCCCCTCAACCTCGGCAGCGTAGGCATAGAGCGCGCGCGCCTGGCCGAGGAGATCAAGGGCGAAATTGGCGAGTGCGAGGTCCTCCTCGATCATTGGCGCATGCCCGCACCACTCGGAAAGGCGGTGCGAATGCACAAGCGCAGTGTCGGCGAGGCGAAGAAGGGAGAGGACGAGCGGGGTCTCGGCAACCGCGATCGTGGTCATGGCGCGCGACCTCCGCTCACATGTGCCCGACTTCGGGCGGGATGTCGTAGAAGGTCGGGTGCCGGTAGGGCTTGGAGGCGGTGGGTTCGAAGAGGGAGTCCCTGTCGGCCGGGTCGGAGGCGGTGATAGCGGCCGAAGGCACCACCCAGATGGACAGGCCCTCGCCGCGTCGCGTGTATGTATCGCGCGCCGCCTGGAGCGCCATCTCGGCATCGGCTGCATGCACCGATCCGACATGGCGATGCGCGAGCCCAGACCGTGCGCGGATGAACACCTCCCAAAGCGGCGTTCTCTGTTCTGCCATCGTCCGTTCTCCCACGTCCCGTGTCTCGCTCCTTCGTGCCGCCCCGCTCTCTGTGCTTAGGCGGCTCGTTGCAACTTCCCTCTGCGTGCGGCGCGATCGGCCCCGCGCGCTACTCGCTCAGCACCACGTGCAGCAGGATCAAGCCGATTATCGCGATGACGATCTCGAACACCATCCATTCGCCCATCGGCCCCACCACCGCCGCGCCTGGCTTGGCTGCTACTCGGCGGCAACTTTCTCTGTCGCTGCTCTGGCGCGACGCTTCGCGGCATGCGCGAGAGCTGCTTCGCGGACCCAAGCCCCGTCCTCGTGCGCGCGGCGGCGGGCTTCCATCCGTTCGCGGTTGCACGGCCCGTTGCCGGCAAGCACTTGGCGGAACTCCTCCCAGTCGATGGCGCCGAAGCGCCAGTGCCCACTCGCCTCGTCATAGCGGAGGTCTGGGTCGGGGATGGTGAGGCCCAAAAAATGCGCCTGCGGAACAGTGGCGTCGACGAATTGCTGGCGCAGCGCATCGTTGGTGAAGCGCTTGATCTTCCAGCGCATCGATTGTTCGGTGTGCACACTCTGCGCATCGGGCGGGCCAAACATCATCAGAGCCGGCCACCACCAGCGATTGAGCGCATCCTGCGCCATCGCCTTCTGTTCCGCGCTGCCGCGGCAGAGGGTGAGCATAATCTCGTAGCCCTGACGCTGGTGGAAGCTCTCCTCCTTGCAAATGCGGATCATCGCCCGCGCGTAAGGCCCGTAGGAGGTGCGGCAGAGCGGGATCTGATTCATGATCGCAGCGCCATCGACCAGCCAGCCGATGCAGCCGATGTCTGCCCAGGTCAGGGTTGGGTAGTTAAAGATCGAGGAGTATTTGGCCCGCCCTGACAAGAGTTGGTCAATCAGCTCCTCTCGGCTCACGCCAAGCGTTTCGGCAGCCGAATAGAGATAGAGCCCGTGGCCGCCTTCGTCCTGTACTTTTGCGATCAGCGCAGCCTTGCGGCGAAGCGTAGGCGCGCGGGTGATCCAGTTGCCTTCCGGCAGCATGCCGACGATCTCGGAGTGCGCATGCTGGCTGATTTGGCGCACCAAGGTGCGGCGATAGGCCTCCGGCATCCAGTCGTTCGGCTCGATCCTCTCCTCAGCGTCGATCTTCGCCTCGAAGCGGGCGAGCTTGTCAGCATCCTCGACCATCTTCGGCCCGTTGTCGGCCTGGTTGAGGGCCTGGGTGTACATGACTCGCTTGCTCCTCCCTTACACGCCTCGTGATTATTACGAAAAACGGCGATTGCGGTCAAGTTTCGTAATATCCGCCTGACCGCGCAGGTCGGCGAAACGTGCGAAAAGGCTGCCATCGGGTGGCGGCAAAGGCTCCTTGCCCCGGCTGCCATGCGCATCGAGCCATGCCTCGGCGGCCGGCAGCAGGCGTCTATAAAGACTGGCGCAGAGCGCCCGCGCGCGAAGCCCCGGCCATTCGGGTGGCAGCCAGGCGGGTGGCAGCAAGGGGTCGCGCAAGATGGCGCGGCGGAAGTCGTGGATCAGCAACAGACGGCCGACGGCCGCAACGGCCGGCGGAGGCTGTCCCGATCGCGCGAGGCTTTGCGCCGCCTCGTTGTAGGTGGTGAGGAAATCCGTGTAGCGCGACGCCACTGCCCCGAGCGCCCAGGCCGAACATGCGAGCCGAGGGAGATCGCCCACCCGCTCCGTTCGCGCAACGAGTCGGATTGCGCCGGCAGAGGGCGACACGTCGCGCCCAGCTGGTGCAACCGCCACAGCTGGCGCAACGAAGCCCCAGCCGGCTTCAGCAAGCTTGGCCCGCGCCTCCTCGCGCCCCTCGCCGTCGGGCAACAGGATCAGCGCGATTTCCTCGGTTTTTGGCGGGGGAGGGCCGTAGATGCGCGCGGTGGCACGGGCAAACTCCACCCGTGCTGAGGCGGTGAGGCGATAAACACCGCGCGCCTTGCCCGCCCGTTCCAGCCACCCCTCTGAAACGAGGCGCGAGACAGCGGTGCGCACGACCTGGCCGCCGATGCCCATCGGTTCGAACAGCGCGATGATGGTGGCGATGGCTAACGCGCCGCCGCGCGGTACGACCGCATCGCCGAACAGGGTGATGATCAGCGAACCAGTGCGCGGCGGACCATCGTGCAGGGCGGCGAGCCGCCGCACGAGCCAGCGAGGAAACTCCGACATGCTCCGCGGGATGCCACGAACACACTAAGAGGAAAATATCAGCGCGCGCTCGCGAGGGCCTTCTCTTGCCGCACTGAGGCCTCGCGAGCCCCGGCAAGCACCATGCGCGCGCACATCCGCGCATACTCGGCGCGCGTGAGCGGTCCCTCATCGCGAAACCACATGAACGCCCAGTTCAGCATACCGAACAGGCTCATTGTCAGCGGTTTCAGCAAACGCCGATCGTTGGCAAGCGCTGGCACAGCCTCGGCTAGGGCGGAGGCGAACAGGTCGACCAGACGCCGTTCCAGAGCCTTCAACACCTCCTGCACTGAGTCAGGCAGAAGACGGAGATGGGAGACCTGCACGCGATGCTCATCATCCGCGTCGCGATAGGCCTCGAGCAAAGCGACCGCCATATCGGCCAGACGCGTGGCGGGATCGCGCGCCTCGCGCCCCGCTGCTTCCTCCACCACCGCAACGAGATGGCGCAGGTGCCGGCCGACGATGTCGGCGAGCACCGCATCCTTATCGGGATAGTAGTGGTAGACGAGCCCCTTCGATACCCCAGCCGCCTGGCCGATCATAGCGAGCGAGGTACGGTCGTAGCCATGGCGGGCAAAGAGTGCGGCCGCGGTGTGCAGAAGGTGGTTGCGTTTCGCTTCGTAGTCCTGTGCGCGCTTGCGGGCCACGCTGGCATGTCTCCTTCGTCTCGTCCGTTTCGTGCTCGTGCCGTGTCCAGGAGAGGTCGTGCCTGCGCTCACGCCTTCGGGCGGCGGTCAACCACCCGCTTCGCCTTGCCGGTCGAGCGTTCAATCGCGCCAGGGTCGAGGACGGAGACCGAGGCCGAAACGCCGATCACGCTCTTGATGTGATGCGCGAGTTCGCCCGCCATCGCGGTATGCTCCGTCGCCCCTGGCAGGGCTTCGACTTCCACTGTCATCGCATCGAGCCTGCCTTCGCGCGTCAGCACGATGCGATAGTGCGGAGAGAGCCCTTCGACGCGCAGGATCTGCTCCTCGATCTGAGAGGGGAAGACATTGACACCGCGCAGGATGATCATGTCGTCGGATCGGCCGGTTATCTTTTCCATCCGCCGCATGGTGCGCGCCGTACCGGGCAGAAGCCGGGTGAGGTCGCGCGTGCGGTAGCGGATCACTGGCATCGCTTCCTTCGTCAAGGAGGTGAAGACGAGCTCCCCCTTCTCACCATCGGGCAGCGGCTTGCCGGTCGCGGGATCGATGATCTCCGGGTAAAAATGATCCTCCCAAATATGCAGCCCGTCTTTCGTCTCCACGCATTCGTTGGCGACCCCGGGGCCGATCACTTCCGAAAGCCCATAAATGTCAACCGCGTGCATGTCGAAGGCCTCCTCGATCTCGGCGCGCATGGCGTTGGTCCAGGGCTCAGCGCCGAAGATGCCGATACGCAACGAACAGGCCCGAGGATCTTTTCCCTGGCGGCGGAACTCGTCGAGAATGGCGAGCATGTAAGAGGGGGTGACCATGATGATGTCGGGGCGGAAGTCCTCGATCAGCGTCACTTGACGCTCCGTCATCCCGCCGGACACCGGAACGACGGTGCAGCCCAAGCGCTCCGCCCCATAGTGCGCCCCAAGCCCGCCCGTGAACAGACCGTAGCCGTAAGCGACATGCACGATCATTCCTGGCCGTCCCCCGGAGGCGCGGATGGAGCGCGCCACCACCTCGGCCCAAGTCTCGATGTCGCGTCTCGTGTAGCCGACCACCGTGGGCTTGCCCGTGGTTCCAGAGGAGGCGTGGATACGGATCACCTTTTCGCGCGGCACGGCGAACATGCCGAACGGGTAGGTGGCGCGAAGATCGTCTTTGGTGGTGAAGGGAAACTTGGCGAGGTCTTCAAGCGTGCGGAGATCCTCCGGATGCACCCCTGCGGCCTCGCACTTGGCGCGCCAATGCGGTACATTGTCATAGGCGTGGCGGACAGACCATTTGAGGCGGGTGAGCTGCAAGGCAGCGATCTCATCGCGGCTCGCGATCTCGATCGGATCCAGCTCGTCGTGGCGCGGGGCGAGGCCCGCGCGCTTCGCGCTCAACGTACTCATGACGTTTCCCCTTCTTCTTTGGTGATTTTGCCGCCGATCGTGCGCGAGTGGCCGCGAAAGAGCGCAATCACCGCCCCGGTCTCGTCGCGCACCGTGACGTCCGTCACACCCGAGCGCCCTTGTCGCAGCACTTCAACCGCCTCTGCAACGAGGCGCATGCCGAGGCGCGCGGGGCGTATGTAGGTGATGGCGCAGTGCGCAGCAACGGTGCGTTCGTCTGTCCAGTTGCAGGCGAAGGCGAAGGCGCTGTCTGCGAGGGCGAAAATGAAACCGCCGTGGCAGATGCCGTGGCCGTTCACCATCGTCTCCGTCACTGGCATCGAGAGGACCGCCCGACCCTCGCCGACTTGCTCCAGTCTCATGCCGAGGCTTTGCGAGGCATTGTCCTCTGCCCACATAGCGGCTGCGACCTCAGCGGCGCTAGCGCGCGTCTCGGCCTCGCTGCTCATGCTCGGGTTCCTTCTGTCGTTCGGGGAAGGGTCGCGAAGTTCGGTGCGCGTTTGGCGAGAAAGGCGGCGAGACCCTCGGCATACTCTGCCCCCTGCCCCGCATAACGTTGTGCCTCCGTCTCAAGCGCCAGAGCCTCGGCGAGTGTGCGGTTAGCGGCCTCGGCGATTAGCTCGCGGGTGGCGATAAGAGCTGCCGTCGGTCCTTCCGCGAAACGGTTCGCTGTCGCAAGCGCCTCCTCGGCCAGCGCCGCATCCTCTACCGCGCGCCAGATCAGCCCCCAGGCTTCCGCCTGCTCTCCGCTGAGCGTCTCGCCAAGCATGGCCAGCCCGCGCGCCCGCGCAGGCCCCACAAGGCGGGCGAGCTGCCACGACGCTCCGCTGTCCGGCACCAGGCCGATCCTGTTGAAGGCCAGGAGAAGCTTCGCGGATCGCGCGGCGAGCACGATGTCGCAGGCCAGTGCCAGAGCAAGCCCGGCTCCCGCCGCCACGCCGTGCACCGCGGCGACAGTCGGCATCGGGAAGGCAGCGAGGCGCCGGATGAGCGGGTTCCAGCTGCGCTCCAGCACCGCGCCGAGATCACCCTCGGCCTTCACCGCATCGAGGTCCTGCCCGGCGCAGAAGGCGCGGCCCGCCCCGACGACCAGCAGCGCGCGCGCCGAACCATCCGCCGCCACCTCGTCCAGCACCGCAGCAAGCCGCGCATGCATGGCGTCGTTGCATGCGTTCAGGCGATCTGGCCTGTTCAGCGTGATCCGCCGCACCGTGCCGAGCCGTTCCAGCACCACCGGCTCGCTCATTCCGTTTCCTCCCGCCGATTCCGTTTCCTCCCGCCGACCTGCGCCCGAACGTCGGAGCCGCAAAATTGCCCTTGCATTCATCGACCGGCCGGTTAATCATCGCGTAAGACAACGCTGGGCGTCAATCGCCTGCGCGGAGGAAACGCGAACGATGCTGCAGCCGATGACCGGAGAGGCGCTGTTGGAACGCCACCGCGCCACGCTGGAGCGGGCGCTTGAGGCCTTGCGCAGCCGCAGCTACTGGTCAGCGTATCCGGAACTGCCTTCGGGAAGGATTTACGGCGAGACCGCGAAGGCAGAAGGCGAGGCCGCCTTTCGCGCCCTCCTCGGTGCTCCCTTTCCGCTCGACCAGGCAAGCCACGGCGCGCCGATTGGGGCAGAGGTTTCGCCTTGGGGGCTTGAGCTCGGCATTACCTACCCGCGCCCGGACCTTGAAGCGCTGGTCGCCGCCGCCCGCCGCGCCGCCGACACCTGGGCGGAGGCGAGCGCCGAGGCGCGCGTGGGCGTGGCGCTCGAGATCCTCGCTCGCCTTAATCGCGAGTCCTTCCTTCTCGCCAACGCAGTGATGCACACCACAGGCCAGGCCTTTGTCATGGCCTTCCAGGCCGGCGGGCCACACGCGCAAGACCGTGGCCTGGAGGCGGTGGCGATGGCTTGGGGCGAGCTCACCCGCCTGCCGCGAACCGCGCGCTGGGAGAAGCCCGCCGGCAAAACCACTCTCGTTTTACAAAAGGAATGGCTCGCTATCCCGCGCGGTGTTGCGTTGATTATTGGTTGCAGCACGTTCCCCACCTGGAATGCTTACCCCGCCCTGTTCGCCTCGCTCGCTGTCGGCAATGTGGCGATTGTGAAGCCGCACCCAAACGCGATCCTGCCGCTCGCACTCACTGTGCGCACTGCCCGCGCGGTGCTGCGCGAGGCAGGCTTCGACCCAGACGTCGTACAGCTCGCTCCCGATACGCCGGAGGCGCCGATCGCGCAGCGTCTTGCGCTGCATCCGGCCATCGGCACCGTGGATTTCACCGGCTCTCCCAGCTTTGCGCGCTGGCTCGACCAGCACGTGCGCCATGCCCGCCTGTTCACCGAAGCAGCTGGCGTAAACCCGGTCGTTATTGCCGGCGCGCATGATCTTCGCGCCATGTGCGCCAACCTTGCCTTCTCCCTCTCCCTCTACTCGGGGCAAATGTGTACCGCGCCGCAGAACCTATTCATCCCGGCAGAGGGTATCGAAACAAACGAGGGCCGAAGGAGCTTCGACCAGGTGGCGCACGACATCGCCGCCGCGATCGATGCGCTGGTTGCCGACCCGGCGCGCGCTCAAGCCATCTGCGGCGCCATCGCCTCGCCCGCCACGCTCGAGCGGGTCGCTGATTGTCGTCGCCTCGGCACCATCGTGCGCGACTCCGCCCCTCTGCCACAGGCTGGCAACGCGCGCACCGCCACCCCACTCCTTATTGCGGTCGACGCGGAGAACGAGGCGGCCTACAGCGAGGAACGCTTCGGGCCAATCGCCTTCCTCGTCCGCTGCCGCAACGCCGAGGAGGCACTCGCCCGCGCCGCGCGCATGGCGGCTGAAAGGGGCGCGATCACCGCCGCCCTCTATGCGACCGAGGAGGGCTTCATCGCCGGTGCGAAACGGGCCTTCGCCCGCGCCGGCGCCCCGCTCGCCATCAACCTCACAGGGGAGGTGTTCGTCAACCAGTCGGCGGCCTTCAGCGACCTGCACGTCTCGGGCCTCAACCCGGCCGGCAACGCCACGCTGACTGATGCCACCTTTGTTGCAGACCGTTTCCGCTTCGTCACCATCAAGCGGGCGGCCTAACCACCAATCACAGACACGGGAGAACGACCATGCAGAGGAGACAGCTTATCGGGGGCCTTGCCGGCGCCGCCCTCCTTGCCCTCGCCACCCCAAGCCTCGCCCAGGCGCCGATCCGCATCGGCTCGGTTCTCTCCATCACCGGGCCCGCCTCGTTCCTCGGCGACCCAGAGGCGCGCACACTCCGGCTCTACATCGACCGCATCAACCAGGCGGGCGGCGTGCTTGGCCGGAGGCTCGAACTTGTGCTCTACGATGACGGCGGCGATGCCAACCGCGCCCGCACCTTCGCCACCCGGCTTGTTGAGGACGACCGAGTGATCGCTGTCGTCGGCGGCACCACCACCGGCACGTCGATGGCGATGATCCCGGTGTTTGAGGAGGCGAAAATCCCCTTCATCAGCCTCGCGGGCGGCATCGAGATCATCGAGCCCGTCAAGCCGTTCACCTTCAAGACGCCGCACACCGACAAGATGGCATGCGAGAAGATCTTCGAGGATCTGAAGAGGCGCGGCTTGACGCGCGTCGGGCTGATCAGCGGCACTGGCGGCTTTGGCGCCTCCATGCGCAACCAGTGCCTGCGCGTGGCCGGCAATTTCGGCATTCAGATTGTCGCCGATGAACGCTACGGGCCGGGCGATACGGACATGACGCCGCAGCTGACACGGATCCGGAACGTCGCCGGCGGCGTACAGGCGGTGATCAATGCCGATTTCGGCCAGGGCCCTGCCATCGTCACCCGCAACTTCGCCCAGCTCAACATGGGCGTGCCTCTGTATCAGAGCCACGGTGTTGCCTCGCGCAGCTTCATCGAACTCGCCGGCGCGGCAGCGGAGGGCGTGCGGCTACCAGCCGCCGCCTTGCTGGTGGCGGAGCAGCTGCCAGACAACGACCCGCAAAAGCGCGTCGTGATGGAATACAAACAGTTGTTCGAAAGCACGCAGAACCAGCCAGTCTCCACCTTTGGCGGCCACGCCTATGACGGGCTGATGATCCTGGTCGAGGCGATCAAGCGCGCAAACTCCACCGACGGGACGAAGATCCGCGACGCCATCCGTGCCACGCGGGGCTTCATCGGCACCGGCGGCGTAGTGAACATGAGTGCAACCGACCACATGGGTCTCGATCTCTCCGCCTTCCGCATGATCGAGATCCGTGGCGGAACCTGGAAGCTGATCGACTGACGGAGAAAGCGCGGGGTGGTGCCGGGAGACCGGCCTACCCCTTGCCGTCTTGCCGTCATTGCCCGCCACACCACAGCGCCTGCGCGAGCTTTGCTGATGGACCAGCTCCTGCAGTTCGTCTTCTCCGGTCTCACTGTCGGCGCGGTCTACGCCCTCGTCGCGCTGGGGTTCACGCTGATCTACAATGCCTCCGACGTGATCAACTTCGCCCAGGGCGAGTTCGTCATGCTGGGCGGGATGGTCACGGTGTTCGCCCACGCCGCCGGTGTGCCGCTGCCGCTCGCTGCCCTGCTCGCGGTCGCCGTCGCGGTGGCGACGGGGCTTGCCCTGCACCGCTTGGCCATCGAACCCGCGCGCGGGGCAAATGCTGTCACCCTCATCATCATCACCATTGGCGCGTCGATCCTAATCCGCGGGCTGGCGCAGATTGTGTTCGACAAACAGTTCCATCGTTTCCCCTCCTTCTCCGGTGAGGATCCGATCTCCGTGCTGGGCGCGAGCATCCTGCCGCAGAGCCTTTGGGTCTTGGGCGGGGCAGCGGTCATCGTCGCCGCACTTTGGCTGTTCATGGAGCGGACGCTCCTCGGCAAAGCGGTGCGCGCCACCGCGGCCAACCGCCTGGCTGCGCGCTTGGTGGGGATCGATACCGCGCTCGTGCTCGCACTTGCCTTCGGCGTTTCGGGCGCGATCGGGGCGCTCGCTGGCATCCTTGTCACGCCGATCACGCTGACCTCCGTGACCGTTGGCACGCTGCTCGCGCTGAAGGGCTTCGCCGCGGCGATGCTGGGCGGCATCGGCAACCCAGTCGGCGCGGTCGCTGGCGGGCTGGTGCTCGGCCTGCTCGAGGCGCTCGCTGCCGGCTTTATCTCCTCGACTTACAAGGACGCGGTCGCCTTCGTCGTCATCATCACCGTGCTGTTTGTCCTGCCCCAGGGCCTCTTGGGTAAGCGGGCGGTAGAGCGGGTCTAAGCCATGCGTGTTTCGCCCCGCTCCGCCACGCTTCTCCTCTTCCTCGCGGTCTTCGCCGCCCTTCCGTTCCTGCTCGCTTCCTCGTTCCATCTCCGTGTCGCCACGCTCGTGTGGATCCAGGCGCTTGCCGCGGTGGGGCTCAACTTGCTGATGGGACTCGCTGGTCAGGTGAGTTTGGGGCACGCAGGCTTCTTCGGCATCGGCGCCTATGCGGTGGCGCTCGGCCCGCGCCACTTGGGGCTTGATCCCCTTCTCTCGGCGCTTGCCGGGCTCATCCTCTCAGGCCTCCTTGCCCTCCTTGTCGGCAGGCCCATCCTCCGGCTCAGGGGGCACTATCTTGCCGTCGCCACCCTTGGCCTTGGCATCCTCGTCTGGCTGGTGCTGAACAGCGAGGTCGCGCTGACGGGGGGCCCCGACGGAACCCAGGTGCCGCGGCTCGTCCTGTTCGGCTGGCGTGTGGCAGGGGCGGAGACCTGGTACTGGATCACCGGCGCAGTCTTGCTGGTCGGCGTGTGGCTGGCGCTGAACCTCGAGGATAGCCCCTTAGGACGGGCGCTGCGTGCGCTGCACGACAGCGAAGTGGCCGCGCGCGTCATTGGCATCGATGTTGCGCGCACCAAGCTCGTCGTCTTTGTCATCGCTGCGATCTACGCTGCACTCGCTGGCTCCCTGCTCGGTCTGTTCAACCGCTTCGTCACCCCGCAGGTGGCGGACTTTCTCCATTCCATCGAGCTCGTCACCATGGTGGTGATCGGCGGGATGGGCTCCACTTTGGGCGCGATCGTGGGGGCCGCTATCCTAACCGTGCTGCCCCAGGCGCTCACCGTGTTCCACGACTATGAGCACGCGGTGCTCGGCTTCATGATCATCCTGTTCATGATCTTCCTCCGCCAGGGCATCGTGCCGGGACTTGCCGCGCTCCTGCCGCGGAGGGCGGTGGCATGAGCACGCCCATCCTCGCGGCCCGTGGGGTCGGAATCTCCTTTGGCGGTGTGCGCGCGCTCGATGATGTTTCGTTCGCCGCACGGGCGGGCGAGGTGTTTTCCATCATCGGCCCCAACGGGGCGGGCAAGTCGACCTTGCTCAAGGCGGCGCTGGGCATCGTGCCGCGCCTGTCCGGCACTGTGGACATGTTCGGTCAGCCCTTTGCGAGGGTCCGCCAGCGTGTTGCCTATGTTCCGCAGCGGGCGTCCGTCGACTGGGACTTTCCGGCCCGTGCCGAAGACGTGGTGATGATGGGGCTCTCGCGCGAGCTTGGCCTTCTCGGCCGCATCCGCCAGCATCACCGGGAGTTCGTCATGCACTGCCTCGGCCGGGTGGGCATGGCAGGCTTTGCGGACCGGCAGATCGGCCAGCTCTCCGGCGGCCAGCAGCAGCGCGTGTTCCTTGCCCGGGCGCTGGCGCAGAAGGCGGATCTCTATCTGCTGGATGAGCCCTTTGCCGGCGTTGATGCCGCGACGGAGCGGGCGATCATCGGGGTGCTGAAGGCGCTCCGGGACGAGGGCCGGACGGTGGTCTGCGTGCACCACGACCTCTCCACCGTCCCGGCCTATTTCTCCCACGTGCTCGT
>CALLUO010000021.1 GCA_938010425.1 uncultured Elioraea sp. | reverse complement strand
CCCTTCGCCGATGTCGAGCCGGACGGGAACGCCACGCTTGGCAAACCGGAGGGCACGGGAGGCAGGCTCGATCGCCTCACCTGCACCGAACAGCTCCTCTACGAACTGCACGATCCGGGCGCCTACCAGCAGCCCGACGCCACAGCCGATTTCCGCTCCGTGCGCTTCACCGAACTCGGGCCCGACCGCGTGCGGGTCGAGGGCGGCACAGGACGGCCGCCACCACAGACCCTCAAAGTGGTGGTCGGCTATCGCGACGGCGTGGTGGTGGAGGGGGGCATCTCCTATGCGGGCGAAGGGGCCGTGGCGCGCGCTAGGCTTGCGCTTGCCATCCTGCGCGAGCGCATCGACCGGCGCGCGATCCCTGTGCTCGGCCTGCGCACCGACGTGATTGGGGTCGATTCGCTGCTGCGCGGGGCGGCGGTGAAGCCCGATGCCGAGGTGCGCGACGTGCGCGCCCGCCTGGCCGCCCGGGTCGTCAACACAGCGGCAGCGCGGGCGATCGGGCACGAGATTGAGGCGCTGTGGCTGAACGGGCCAGCGGGCGGGGGAGGGGCGACATGGTCGGCCCGTGAGGCGCTCGCCGTCGCCTCTGTCCTTATCCCGCGCGATCTCGTCCGCCCCACGGTCTCCTTCGTACCCCCCGCCTGATGGCCTCCTTGCGCGACCTCGCCACCGCTCGCTCTGGCGACAAGGGCGATACCGCCACCCTCGGCGTCGTGTGCCGCGACCCGGCCGACTGGCCGCTCCTCGCCGCTTGGCTGACGGCCGAGCGGGTTGCGGCCTTCCTCGCCCCTCATGTGCGCGGGCCAGTGCGGCGGCATGAGCTTCCCGATCTCGCGGCCCTCCTCTTCGTGCTGGAGGGGGCGCTCGACGGCGGGGTCACGCGCTCGCTCGCCCTCGACCCGCACGGCAAGAGCCTGGCCTTCTCGCTGCTCGCCATGCCCCTGCCGGAGGAGATCCTCACTCTGGCTCGATGCCGGCGGCCTTGACCATCGCCGTCCATCTCGCCTTTTCGGCGCGGATGAAATCCGCCGCCTCTTCGGGGCTTGAGATGAAGAGCGTCATGCCAAGCGTGTTCTCGAGCCGATCGCGCAGGGTCGCATCGTTCGCCGCCGCCCGCACTGCCGCCCCCAGGCGATCGATCACCACCTTCGGCACGCCGGCTGGAGCAACAAGAACGAACCAAGCGAAGATCGCATAGTCGGGCAGGCCCTGTTCGGCGATCGGGGGCACGTCGGGCAGCTGCGGCACGCGCGTCTTCGTTGTCACCCCGAGCGCGCGCACCTGGCCGCCGCGGATGGCCGGCAGGGTGACGGCGACGTCGGCGACGAAGAGATCGAGCCGGCCAGCGATCACCTCCTGCACCACTTGCGGCGAGGAGCGGAACGGCACCTCAATAAGGCGGATATCGGCCATGCGCGCGAGCGTGCGCGCGGCAACGAGCTGCGAGGACGAGGCGGTGCCAAAGGAAAGGGTTTCCGGCCGCGCTTTCGCCGCGGCAATGAACTCCGCTAAGGTGCGGTAGGGGGAGGCCGCGTTGACGATGGCCACCAGCGGCACAGTGGCCAGGGTGGAGATCGCGACAAAATCGCGCTCGATGTCATACGGCACGCGCTTGAACAGGGCGTTCGCTGCAGCGTGGGTAGAGTTGGTGCCGAACAGGATGGTGTTGCCGTCGGGGGCGGCGCGGGCGACATGCTCCGCCGCGATCAGCCCGTTTGCGCCCGGGCGGTTCTCCACCACGATTGGTTGCCCGAGGGCAGGGCGCATCGCTTCGGCGAAGAGGCGCGCGATGGTGTCGGTGGCACTGCCCGGCGCAAAGGGCACAATCGCGCGGATCGGCCCCGTCGGCCAGGTGTCTGCGTCCGCCCCGCGGGGGAGGACGGGCAGGGCAGCGGTGGCGGCAGCGGCCGCGAGCAGCGTGCGTCGCGTTGTCATTGTTTCCTCCTCAAGGGGTGCGTCTTGGCCGACTGTAAAGACCGCCAAAGCGTGCTGCCGCCTCTCCATCCACGCAAGAGGCTTGGCCCAGAGCAGTGTTCCGGTTATGGGAACACAAGGAGGCTGATGGCGCGGGGCAAGCACCTTGTGTGCGGGTGGCTTGTGTAACTCCCTCTGTTGGTCGCTCCGGGCACGCATCGGCACAAACCTCGTCCGCCACATGCCTGCGCCAGGGCGTTGGAGGGTCGCAGTGATTAACCAGCGATTGCGCCACCGCCATGAACTGAATGAGCGAGGTGAGGCATGAGTGTATTCGCGGAATTGCTTGAATTTATTCGAGAACGGAAAAAGTTTTGGCTGGCCCCCATCATCCTCGTCCTTGCGCTTTTCGGCGGCTTGATTGTACTGTCCAAAGGCTCTGCGGTCGCCCCCTTCATCTACACTATCTTCTGAAAAGGAGCGGGCCTCTGCGCATTCTTGGCATCTCCGCCTACTACCATGACAGCGCGGCTGCGCTGATCGAGGACGGACGGATCCTCGCCGCCGCTCAGGAGGAGCGTTTTACGCGCGTCAAGCACGATGCGCGCTTTCCCGCCGCCGCCATCCGCGCCTGCCTAGAGATGGCGGGGCTGCGAGCGGAAGACATCGACCTCGTTGCCTTCTACGAGAAGCCTTTTTTGAAGTTTGAGCGCTTGCTCGAAACCTACCTCGCCTTCGCCCCACGCGGCTTCGCGTCCTTTCGCCGCGCGATGCCGCTGTGGCTTAGGGAGAAACTGTTTCAGAAGCGGCTCATTGCCGAGGAGCTTCACCGCATTGGCCGCGGGCTTGCGCGCAAGGCGTGGGAGGAGAGGCTCCTGTTCGCCGAACATCACGTCTCGCACGCAGCCTCCGCCTTCTTCCCCTCGCCGTTCGAGCGCGCCGTCGTGCTCACCCTGGACGGGGTGGGTGAGTGGGCGACAACCACGGTGGGACACGGCGATGGCAATCGCCTCGTCATCGAACGCGAGCTCCACTTCCCGCACTCGCTTGGGCTGCTTTACTCCGCCTTCACCTATTATCTCGGCTTCAAGGTCAATTCAGGCGAATATAAGGTGATGGGGCTCGCGCCCTATGGCGAGCCGCGCTTCGCGCAAACCATCCTCGATCATCTCATCGACCTTAAGCCCGACGGAACGTTCCGCTTAGCGATCGATCATTTCGACTTTGCGACGGGCTTGACGATGACAAATGAACGGTTTCACCGCCTGTTTGGTGCACCACCGCGCGCGCCGGAGAGCTGGCTTACCCAGCGCGAGATGGATCTTGCCGCCTCCATCCAGGCGGTGGCGGAGGAGGTGGTGCTGCGGCTTGCCCGTTCGGTCCGCCCTGCTTCGGGCCCGCGCACTCTCTGCCTTGCTGGTGGGGTGGCGCTCAACTGCGTCGCCAACGGCAAGGTTTGGCGCTCAGGCGAATGGGATGGGATCTGGATCCAACCGGCGGCTGGAGATGCTGGCGGGGCACTTGGTGCTGCGCTCGCCGCTTGGCATCTCGACCTCGGCCGTCCGCGAACCGTCACTGCGGGCCGCGACGCCATGGCGGGCGCGCTGCTTGGCCCCGCCTATACAGACGAGGAGATTGCGCACCGCCTCGCCGCTGCTGGCGCTCGGTTCGAACGCCTTTCCGAAGGCGAGCTCATCGCGCGCACCGTCGATGCGCTGGAGGCGGGCCGCGTCGTCGGCTGGTTTCAGGGGCGGATGGAGTTCGGGCCGCGCGCACTTGGCGCCCGCTCCATTCTCGGCGACCCGCGTCGGCCCGACATGCAGAAGACGATGAACCTGCGCATCAAGTTCCGCGAGAGTTTCCGCCCTTTCGCCCCGGCGGTGCTCCGAGAGCACGCCGCGGACTGGTTCGAACTCGATATCGACAGCCCGTACATGCTGCTTGTCGCCCCCGTCGCTCTGCAGCGACGCCGCGCGATGACGGCTGAGGAGCAGGCGCTGTTCGGCATCGACAAGCTGAACGTCGTGCGCTCCGAGATCCCGGCCGTGACCCATGTGGACCATTCCGCTCGCATTCAGACCGTGGACGAGGAGACGAATCCTGGCTTCGCGCGGCTCTTGCGGGCTTGGCACGCCCGCACCGGCTGCCCCGTGCTGGTGAACACGAGCTTCAACGTGCGCGGCGAACCGATCGTCTGCACCCCTGAAGACGCTTTTGCCTGCTTTATGGGAACAGGCATCGAGCATCTTGCGATCGGGTCCTGTTGGCTTTCCAAACCGGAGCAGGATGAGAGGCTGACGCACAATCGTGCAGCAGCATTTGCGCCGGATTAAAGGTGGGCGATGGCGAAGCGCACGGGTGCCCTGCACGAGGATTATGCGCGCGAGGAGGAAATCCTCCCGCCTTCGGAGCGCGCCTTCGGCCTGACAGTCGGGGGGATGCTCTGCCTTATTGCCGGCATCAGCGTCGCGCTGACGGGGCGCATCCTATGGGTGTCGGCCCTATGCGGCGCCGTGGGCCTGGGGCTGGTCGCGCTTGCCCTCGCCGCGCCGCGTACCCTCGCTCTGCCTAACAGGGTTTGGCTCCGCCTCGGGCTCGTGCTCTCTGCCGTGGTCACGCCTGTGGTGCTCGGTATCGTGTTCTTTTTTGTCGTCACTCCGATCGGACTTCTGTTGCGGGTGGCTGGCAAACGCCCGCTTGACGTGCGGTTTGATCGCACACGCGCCAGCTACTGGCAGGAACGAACGGCGCCGCCTGGGCCGATGCGCCGTCAGTTTTGAGCTGCGGCAAGGAAGGCGTGCCAGAGTGGGTGGCCGAACACGGCTTCTGCCGCCACACGGTGGCCTTCACCGCTCCAGTGCGCATCGACATCGAACTCGAACCGTCTGCCCGTTCGGTGGTGTTCGGCCATGAACAGGGGTTCGAGATCAATCACGCCGAAACCCAGGTTTGTCGCCTTGGTGGCGAAGCTTTGGCGCATGCGGGCGAAGTAGGACCCGTCGCTGGCGGCGAGCGTTGCTGGCGCATAGAGATGGGGACGGCGGCCGTCGATGAGGAACAGAACGCGTGCAGGTGGCAAGCCCGTCATCTCGGGCAGAAGGTCGAGAAAGCGGTCGATCACCGCCTCAGAGAGGGCGAGGCGTTCGGGGTCAGCATCTGCTGCGACGTTGCCGACGAAGCCTTTCGGCAAATCAACTCCAGCCAGCCGCCACCGGATTCGATTGATCACGGTCGAGGCGCCAAGATTAAAGTGAACGTAGCGAATGAGGGCGGAGTGGCGGACGAGGCGCGAGACGCGACTGGGCGCCCAATCGAAGCGCTGCAGAACAAGGCCCTCGGCCGTCTCAACAAAAAGGTGGAAGCCCGGCCCGGGGGAGTAGCGCGCCAGGCTCTGATCGAAGTCGTTGCCGATGATGGGGATGATGAGGGCCTGCGCGCCCCACTCCCGCACCGCATGCTGGGCAAACACGAGGTATTGAGAAAGCGGGGCGCCACCAGCCCCAAAGGCGTAGATGCGCGCCTGCGGCTGGGCGGCCTGGTGCAGGCGCCCCTGCAAGGTCTCCACCCAGGGCACCATCGCCGCCTCGACATAGGAATCGCCGACAACCGCAAGAAGCGGGCGGGGGTCAGTGCGGTCGTAGGGGATGTCGCTGACGAAGCCCGCGTTGTTCGTTCGCCCGCGATTCACCAGCGCGAAGTTCCAACCCACTGAGTAGGTGAAGGGCCGATTCGCGGCGAAGCGGAAGACGGGGTTGGCCTCGTTCACCGGCTGCGCAGACAGTCCGGTCATCACAGGCAGGAACCGCAGCACGAACTCTGCGGCAAGCAGCAAGGCGCCGACCGGTAGGGTGACGGCCATCGCCGCGATAAGGAGACGACGGGGGAGGGACTGGCGAGGGCGCATCGCGTAATACCGACCAGGAGTATGTCTGAAATCAAAGGAGACGACGGGGAAGGGCCTGGCAAGGGCGCATGCCGAACGGGTTCTGAGGCCCGCTCCGCCCCGTCACTGTGGTGAGGGATCAGCCCAGCTGCGCCAACCGCTCCCGCCCCGCCTTGGCGGCGAGGATCAGCGCCCGGCGCACCCCGTCCGCATCGGCCACTGGCCGGGCGAAGTGGAGCCGCGCCCGCCCCCGCCCGCGCACCAGGTCGCAGCCATCGACATCGACCGCCGCCATCCGCCAGCCCGACCCTTTACGCCTAAGCACCCCCTGCGCGATGGCATCGAGCGCATCGGCATGATCCTCATTCACGTGGGCGATGATCTCCGCCTCTGCCTCGGCGATCGCTGCTACCGCCGCTGGGTCCGAGCGAAAGGCGGAGCCGGGGATGCGGCGGGCCATGGCGAAGCCGCCGACGAACAGCCCTTCTTCGAGGCTGATTCGCCACAGCGCGAAGTCGTTGAACCCAGCGTAGAGCTTGGCGTAGGGGTGGCGCGTAAGCCAGCGTGCCTTCAGCGCGCTCACCTCCGGCCCCTCGACTTGGGAGGCAAGCCCAGTGACGGTCAGCCGCGCCTTTTTCTGTGGGTTGGGGCCCCGGGCCGGGCCGACGAACAGCAGTGAACAGCGCGCATCGTTCATCAAGTGTCGGGTATGGCCCGACAAGACGGAAAGCCACAGCAACACCGAGAGGTCGGGAGCCGGCGCGGGGGTGACGAGGGAGGCGAAGGGCTGGCCCGAGCCGGTGACGGTGGCCAAGGTGGCCTCGCGGGCGGCCCGGATCAGCCGCCGCGCCGCAATCGCGGGGTCAGCGCCGGGGTCAGGCGTCTCTGCCTCCGCTGCGCTTGGTTCAGGCGCGGCCTCGCTCATTCCTTCGCCCCAGGCTAGAACATCACGCAGAATGTCGGCGCGCGGAGCTGGAACGGCAACAGGGAAGCGCGCCTTGCCTCAAATGGAAGCGCCATGCCGCAGACCATCGCTCTGGTCGATGACGACCGTAACATCCTCACCTCGCTCACCATGACACTGGAGGCGGAGGGCTTTCAGGTTCGCACCTATACCGATGGTGAAAGCGCTCTGCACGGCATCACCAGCAAGCCTGTCGACCTCGCTGTGCTCGACATCAAGATGCCGCGCATGGACGGGCTCGAACTTTTGCAGCGCCTGCGCAAGACCTCCTCGCTGCCTGTGATCCTTCTCACCTCGAAGGACGAAGAGGTCGATGAACTGATGGGGCTTCGGCTCGGCGCTGACGACTACATCACCAAGCCGTTCAGCCAGCGGCTTGTCATCGAAAGAATCCGCGCCCTGCTTCGCCGCAATGAGCTCGCGAAAAGCGAGGGGTTGGGCCAGCCTGCCGGAGGGGTAATGGTGCGGGGGTCGCTTGCGCTCGATGAAAACCGCCACCTGTGCACCTGGAAGGGCACGCCCGTGCAGCTCACCGTGACCGAGTTCCTGTTGGTGAAGGCGCTTGCCGCCCGGCCGGGCATTGTGAAAAGCCGCGACCAGCTGATTGATGCCGCGTACGGCGAGAACATCTACGTCGACGACCGCACGATCGATAGCCACATCAAGCGCATCCGTAAAAAGTTCCGCGCCGTCGACCCCCAATTCTCCCAGATCGAGACCCTCTACGGCATCGGCTACCGCTACAAGGAGGAGTGAGCCGCGGCGCGGGCGCAACGGGGGAGGGGCGTGCCGGAGGGGACAGCGACGGCGGGTGAGGCGCAGGCGCAGGTCTCCCTGCCGGCTCCGCCGCTGCCGCGCCGGGCATATCGGTTGCTGCGCTCGCCGCTTCTGCGTCGCATCTTGCTCGTCAATGCGCTGCCGCTCGCGCTCCTGGTCGCTGCCCTTCTGTATCTCGACACCTACCAGGACGGGCTGGTTGAGTCTGAGGTCGCGGCTCTGCGTGTGCAGGCCCAGGTGTTCGCTGCGGCGATCGGCGAGTCCGCCGTCTCGCTCGAGCGGCCCGAGAGCCCGCGCATCGCGCCCGACTTGGCCCGCCCTCTTCTGCGCCGCCTGGTTGAGCCGACGCCTTTGACCCAGGCACGGCTTTATGCGCCGGACGGCACGCTGATCGCCGATTCGCGCGTTATCCTCGGCCCCGGCGGTGTGGTGACGACAGAGCCCCTGCCAGCGCCGCCGCCACCGCGAGGCCCCCTCGCCTCCGCCATCATCGCCCTTTACGAGAGGGTGATGCGGGTGCTGCCGCGCGCCACCACCTTTCCAAAAATTGAGGACGAGACCGACTGGAGCCCGGAGATCGCGCCCGTTTTGGCTGCCGCTGCCGAGGGCCGCGCCGCCCCGGTGGTGCGGCGCACGGCCGATGATCGCTTGGTCGTCTCCGTCACCCAGCCGGTGATCCGCTCCCGCGAGACCATCGGGATTGTGCTGGTGACGCGTGAAGCGCGGGCGGTGGACGAGGCGCTGTTTCATGTGCGCATGACCATCCTCGCCACCTTCGGGTTCGCGCTCGCCCTCACCGTCGCGCTCTCCTCCTATCTCGCGACCACCATCGCCCGGCCGCTGGTTCGGCTGGCGCGGGCCGCAGAGCGCATGCGCGAAGGGCGCGGGCGGCGCAGTTCCGTCCCGCCAGCGTTGAAGACGCGGCGCGACGAAATCGGCGGGCTTGCGGTGGCGCTGGATGAGAGCGCGCGTGCGCTCTGGGCCCGGATGGACGCGATCGAGCGGTTCGCCGCTGATGTTGCGCACGAGATCAAAAACCCGCTGACTTCCATCCGCAGTGCGATCGAAACGATCCGACGAATCGACGACCCCGCCCGGCGCGAACGCCTGCTCTCCGTCATCGCCGACGACGTCAAGCGGCTCGATCGCCTGATCAGCGACATCTCCGAGGCTTCGCGGCTCGATGCGGAGCTCTCGCGCACCGGGCTCGAAAGGGTCGATCTCGCACCGATGCTCACCACTCTCGCCGACATCCACGAAACCACGCGCGGGCCCGAGGACCCTCGGGTGGTGGTGGAGGCACCGGCCGAGGGCCTCGTGGTCAACGGTGTGGAGGGGAGGTTGGTGCAGGTGTTGCGCAACCTGATCGGCAACGCGGTCTCCTTCTCCCCGCCCGGCGGCACAATCCGCCTGCTTGGCCGTCACGACGGCGGCTGGGTCGAGATTGCGGTGGAGGACGAGGGGCCTGGGATCCCGGAGGCCAAGCTCGAGAGGATCTTCGAACGCTTCTACTCAGAACGGCCGAAGGGAGAACGCTTCGGCACGCATTCCGGGCTCGGGCTTTCCATCTCGCGTCAGATCGTCGAGGCGCTCAGGGGCACGATTGCGGCCGAGAACCGACGCGACGCAGCGGGGAGGGTGATCGGCGCGCGCTTCGTGGTGCGGCTTCCGGCTGCGTGAGGCTTGCGCCGACGCGGCAGTATTTGGTTCCGTTGCACACGTGCTCGCCCGGCGCGCCACGCTGATCCTGCCTCTGATTGCCGTCTCGTGCGCGCGCGGCCCGCGCGTGCACGAGACGGCCACTATCTCCCCACCCGCGCCCGTCTCGTGTGTGCCATTCGCACGCGAGCTTTCCGGCATCAGGCTGGCGGGCGATGCGCACACCTGGTGGCGGGCGGCAGAGGGGCGTTATGCGCGCTCCTCCCGCCCTGTTCCGGGCGCGGTGCTGGTGTTCCGGAGCACGCGGAGGCTGCCCGCAGGCCATCTCGCGGTGGTGGTGCGGGAAAGGGGGGCGAGGGAGATCCTGGCGAGCCACGCGAACTGGGGGTCGGGAGCGGCGCGCGGGCGGGTGCACCAAAACCAGCCGATCCTCGACGTGTCGCCGCGCAACGACTGGACCCTGGTGCGGGTGTGGCACCCGGAGACGGGGCAGCTCGGCACCACCATTTTTGCCACGTGGGGCTTCATCCTGCCCGCGCTGCGGCGAAGCCCCGAGGAGATTGCGGCGGATGTGCCGCGCGCGGCGCGTGCCGCTGCGCTGGCTTCAGCCTGAGCCGGCTTCCCCATCCTGTTTCAGGCGTTGCGCAGGCGGACCAGGGAAAACAGCCCGCCCGGCGGGCAGGGGGTGATCTCGGCTTCGCCACGCTCGGCCGGGGTGAGCAGGGAGTCGAGGGCGAAATCAGGGTGCCAGCCCAGGGCGCGAGAGAAGGGTGCGGCGGCGCGTTCGACGGCGAGCCTGAACCCCCGGTCAGCCACGAAATGGTTGACAAAGAGCAGAGTCCCGCCCCGGCGCACCACGCGGCGCATCTCAGCAAGCATGCGTCGGGGGTTGGGCACTACAGACGCGACGAACATCGCCACCGCGGAATCGAAAGAGTGATCCGCGAAGGCCATCGCCTCGGCATCCATTTCGAGCAGGGCCTCGACATGCTCCAAGCCTTCGCGCGCCACTTTAGCGCGCGCGCGTGCCAGCATCTCGGGGCTGAGGTCGATGCCCGTGACGCGCAAGCCCCGGCGATACAGTGGGAGCGACAACCCGGTGCCAACCCCAACCTCGAGCACGCGCCCATCCGGGAGGGCATTGATGGCAAAGACGGCGCGCCGCCGGGCAGGGGCGGAGACAAGGCCGAAAGCTGCGTCGTAGACCTTTGCCCAGCGGGCATAGGCGGCACGCACCGCCTCGGCATCGAGCGGGCGGAGAGGAGAGGCTGGGCCAGAGGGGGAGCGTTCCGACAGCGTGCTCATGTGACAGGGCTGTTACGGGGCGCACTGGCCCCTGTCCATGGCGTTCGTCTGTGGTTCGCGCAGGATCACGAAAAGTCCACTGGCCTTATAGGACCGCGGCATAGGACCGCGGCGGCGGCCGACCCACCGCTGACCCGAACCCTATGCGCAGCGCGGAGGGGCTGCGACGCAGGATTCGGGCGCCACCGCTGATCCTAACTCTCGTAACCGAGGCTTAATCAGACATCGGTAGGCTGGTCGCCACTGAAGTCGGGGACCAGGAGGGCTGTATGCTGGATGAACAAACGGCGGCGGGCCTGCCCCGCTTCTCTTACGTTGGGGCTCGATTCGGCATCTGGGGCCTTAACGTGCCCTTCGACAGCGATGAGCGTTTTGCCACGGCCTGGCAGAGGTCGATCTCCGAGGTCAGGGACCACGTCTCGGCGAAAACGCCGGAGGTTCTGGCGACGGATTGGAAGGCCTACGTCTGTTGCTGGGCGGGGCGGCAGGCCCTGCAGGTGGAGGGCGATTTCGTCGAGTGTGGAGTCAATCTCGGCGTGCTGTCGCGGACGGTGGCGGAGTTCCTCGATTTCGCCGCCCTCCCTCGGACCTTCTGGCTATATGACACGTTCCGGGGCATCCCGCCGGAGCAGATGTCGGCGACCGAGGCCGCGGGCCTCGGCGCTTGGCACAATCAGCATAACTACACGGAGGATGTTTACGACCGTGCGGCGCAGCGTTTCGCCCGCTTCCCGAACGCCCGCCTCGTCCGCGGCCGCGTCCCTGACACGTTGGTCGAACAGGCGCCGGAGCGTGTGGCTTTCCTGCACATCGACATGAACATCGTGCAACCGGAAATCGCGGCCGCCGAATTCTTCTGGCCGCGACTCGCCCGCGGCGGGGTCATCATCCTCGACGACTACGGCTTCGCCGGACACGAGGAGCAGATGTTCGCCTTCCAGGACTTCGCAGCGGACAGAGGGCTCCTCGTGCTTCCCCTCCCGACTGGCCAGGGGCTCATCATCAAGCCCTGACCGGGATCCCGAAAGGCGAATCGAGGAGGCTTCGGCGACGGGACGGGATCCCCGGCCGGGCTTGGCCGAACGCCGCCGCGTTGCCCCTGGGGTAATGCTGTCCCCGGGCGCGGAGAAGGGAAGAACCGCCCGCCCGCGCCGACAGATGAAACCGCCCGACCGCATCGACCGCGTCGGGCGGTCATCCCCCGCGGCCGGGACAGCTTTCGGCGAGAAAGACGAAGAGCCCCCCGCCTGCACCAATGACAACGCCGAGAATGGAGGCGAGGTCGGGCCACTCGTCGAACAACAGCCAACCCGCAAGCGTGGCCCAGACCATCTGCCTATAAACCAGCGGGGCAAGCAGCGAGGCGGGCGCGTGGGCGAACGCCTGGATGGGCAGAAAATGCCCGCCCCCGCCGATGGCGCCGATCAGCGCGAGCGTCGCCCACTGCTCAAGGCTGGGCAGCCTCCAGGCGAAGGGCAAGGCGAGGAAGGAGAGGGCGAGCGCGGTGACCGCAGTGTGGAAGATGCTGGTCTCGGACCCCTCCACCCCTGCGAGCCGCCGGCTCAGCACCTGGTAGACGGCGCACAAGGCGGCGGTGGCGACCACGAGCAGGGCGGCGGGCTGGGCACGCCGAGGCTAAGACGGAGGATCACAAGGACGCCCACGAAGCCCACGGCAAGCCCCATCCAACGCCGCAACCCGATGCGTTCGCCAAGCAGGCGCGCGGTCAAGCAACGTCGTCAGCAGAGGAGAGACGACGCCGATGGCCATGGGCTGAGCCAGAGGCACATGGATCAGCGCGACGGAGAAGGTGAAGTTCGCCGCAGCGAGGCAGACCGACCGTGCGGCCTGCGGGGTGGGGGCGTGGGTGCGTGACGGTAGGCTGCGGCCGCGCGCGACAAGCAGGGCGATGACGATGGCCAGGTGGAAAGCGAAGCGCACCCACAGCACAACCGCTCTAGGGAGAGTCTGGACCGCCGCCTTGATCGCACGGTCCATGACGGCGAAGGACACGAGGCGGCAGAATGGCACGCCACGCCGGGGACAGGTCAGTTAGGCGGGGTCACACCGCCCCGCACGGAGGTGACCAGCCCTGCTTGCGGCTTTGGGAAGCCTCAGGCGGCGTCCTCGCGCCGGTCTTTTACGCGCACATAGGCGATGGCGGCGTGTTCAGCGCAATAGGGCTTGCCGACCAAAGCTGGGGCGCCGCAGAAGCGGAAGCCGGGCTTGCCAGGTTCGCCGATCGGCCAGCAGCAGGTGGCATGGCCAGTGCGCAAAGGTTCGGCGCGCGGCATCGGCACCACCGGGGCCGGGGCGCGCCGCTGCTCGGCCTGACCTGGTGCTGGAGCAGGCCGGGGTTCGGTTGGGGTGGATGGCAGCGAGGGCCGTGGCAGAGCGGGGCGGACGATGCGCCGTGTCGGGCGCGGGGCGACCGTCGAGCCGTCGCCACTGCGGCGGATCGGAGAGGGCCGAGCCGGCAGGTGCAGCCGGTGCGCTTTCCCCACCACCGCGTTCTTCGAGATGCCCATACGCCGGCCGATCTCGGCGGTGGAGAGGCCCTCTGTCCACAGCCTGCGCAGGGTCTCGATCTGCTCCTCTGTCCACTCCATAAGAGACGGTCTCCCCATCCTCAACCGTTTGAACACCAAATACAGTAGCAGAACAGGGGAGAGGCCTACAACAGCTTGTAGGCGCCGACGCACGAAAAAGTTGTGGACAAGTGGCGCAACGCCGCCGGCCGGTGCCCAGCGGGTTACAGCAGATCCTTGCGCAGCATGCCGTGCACGCCTTTCACCCCGTTCACGGTCTGCGTGATGCGGAAATCGGCCGCGAGTGAGCAGAACTGGTAAGCATCGAGCGGCGAAAGGTTGGTGCGGGCGCAGATGAAGGCGATCATCTCGCGCAGCGCCTGCTTCAGAGCGAGGTCGAGGTCCTCATTCAGCCCGAGCGAGATCCAGTGGGTCGGGGTCTCGGCGCGGGGGAAGGTGAGCAAAGGAACGGCCCCGGTCTTCTTGTGTAGGATGAAAGTGAGGCGACCGTTTAGGCACATCTCCAGAGCGTTGATGCACACCTCGCCGTCTCCCTGCACGCCGTGCCCGTCGCCGACCGAGAACTTGGCCCCCAGCACATGCACCGGCAGGTAAAGCGTGGTGCCAGCAACGAGCTCCTTGAGGTCGAGGTTTCCGGCGTGCTCGCGCGG
The DNA here is from genome assembly GCA_938010425.1 of uncultured Elioraea sp. Lineage (GTDB taxonomy): Bacteria > Pseudomonadota > Alphaproteobacteria > Acetobacterales > Acetobacteraceae > Elioraea. The sequence goes on along the minus strand of CALLUO010000021.1, from coordinate 47,029 downwards.
CGGGTTGGAGGGGATCCGACCGTAAACGGGCGGGGGTGCCACGCCCATGACGCCGAAGAAGGGGGAGAGTGGGATCTCCGTCCCCCAGGGCATGCGGCAGGTCATGCGGGTGCGGTCGGCCGGGATGTGCAGCACGCGGAAGGTGGGGAAATCCTCTGGCAGGGTGCCTGCGAGCGGGCGGACCATGCAGAACCCCCAATCGGCGCCAAGCGTGATCTCCTCGATGCGCACCTCCAGCATGTCGCCGGGCTCGGCCCCGTCGATGGCGATCGGGCCGGTCAGGATGTGTGCGCCGAGTTCCGGCACCACCCGGTCGTTGATGGCCGCAAGAGCTGGCGGGATGGCGAAGCCTGACCCGGGCGGGGGCAACACAGAGCGATGGCCGGAAACGCATTCGACCTCAACCGTGTCGCCCGAGCGGATGGTAAGCCGGGGAGCAAGCGTGGCATCGAAGTAGCCCCAGTGCACGGTCTCGGGAGTGGCGGGCAAGCGGTGGAAGGCCATGGTGTCTCTGTTGCGTGACGTACGCGGCAGTGCAGCAATCGAGGAGAAGGGCGTCAACCGGGGCAAGGGGAAGGGCGGCCGAAGGCTTCGGCGAAGGTGGCGATCAGGGCGGAGTCAACCTCGGCCAAGCTTGCGGTGATGCCGAGAGCGGCGAGCGAGGTTACGCCGTAGTCTTTCAGCCCGCAGGGCACGATGCCTCGGTAAAAAGACAGGTCGGGGTCGACGTTGAGCGCGAACCCGTGCCACGTCACCCACCGAGTGACTCGAACCCCGATAGCGGCGATCTTCGCCTCCCGGCCTGTCCGACGGTCCGGCACCCAAAGCCCCACCCGCCCCTCGCGCCGTTCCGCTCGCACCCCCAAACGGTCGAGGGCGGCGATCAGCCAGGCCTCCAGGGCGCGGACATAGCAGCGCACGTCAAGCCCACGCGCGCGCAGGTCAAGCAGCACGTAACCCACACGCTGGCCTGGCCCGTGCCACGTCCATTGCCCGCCGCGACCGGTGCGAAAGGTCGGCAAGCCAAGCGGGTTGAGCAGATCCTCGGCCCGGGCGGAGGTGCCAGCCGTAAAGAGGGGAGGGTGTTCAACCAGCCAGATCAGTTCCGGCGCTTTGCCCGCGCGAATGGCGGCGACGCGCGCCTCCATCCTTGTCAGCGCATCGTCGTAGGGCAGCGGGGAGTTTTCGATACGCCACTCCGGCCCCTGGGCCGTCTGGCTCAGGGTTGAAAGGGGCTCCGTTGCGACAGCCAGGGCCATGGGCTATATCCCGCGCCTCGGCTGGCACTGCGGTCGTGGCGGAACTGGTAGACGCGCAAGCTTGAGGTGCTTGTGGGGGAAACCCCGTGGAAGTTCGAGTCTTCTCGACCGCACCAGCGTTTTCGTCATCGCGGGTGTGATCTAGCCCGCACCTCTAGGCGCGAAAAGGGCGGGGCCCGGTTGAGCGCCCGCCCTTCGCGTCTCGGATGGGGTCTGGGTTAGACGCGGCGGCGGGCAAGCCCGAGGCCCAACAGGCCCATGCCGAACAAGGCGAGGGCGGCGGGCTCGGGCACCGCGGTCTCACCTCGCCGAACCTCGAAGTTGAACACTTCGGTGACGAACACCTCCGGGAGGGGGTTCAACGTCCAGGTGATGCTGTCCACCGCGCCGGTAAAGCTGCCGTCCCAGCCCGACCCGACACCGGCCGAAAAGCCGATAATGACGGCGTTGGCAAACCGCGAGTCCGCCTGCCACTGCGCCAGGGTTATGCCGTAGCCACCGTCGGCGAAAGGAAGGCCAAGGCCGAACGACCAAAGGTTGGTCGACGCACCGATGGTGTCGGTCACCCACTGGTCGGTCAGCGTGGGCAGGCTGTTGTAGGCCCTCTCGAACACCAGCCCGCCGCGATCGCCAATCGTGCTCAGATTTCCGTCGAGGTCCAGAAGCACGCGCAGCACCGGGTGCTGCACGGCGGGGTTGGTGCTGGTGCCAACGCGATACCATTCGTAGCCGAAGCTAACGAGATCTTGGAAACGACCGAGAGAGGCGCTGGCGAAGTAGTTGCCGCCGAACGAGACAGCGTTTGGCAAGTATTCAATGTCCGCTTTAGCTGCCCCGGAGGGCGAGGAGAAAAACACCGACCCATTGCCGTTGTGCGGCAAGGTGGTGCTGATGCCAACTGAGCCGCTATTGCGCACATTGTTGTAGTACCACCCTGAGGTGCCCACCGCTTGGCCTTGATTGGTCGGGCCGGAGTTGGAGAACGCATCGCCCGGCGCGATGGTGTTGGACAGGACGATGGTGGATGCGGCAGCCGGGTCAGAGAGACCAACGGTTGCCAGGATGGTGGAAGCCACCAAAGCGTGTCGCAGCATGGAGTGCTCCTGTCTGCTCGGTTTGAACGCGGGGAAACCCCGGCGCAACCCCATGCACATTCTGAGCCGGGTTGTGTAAATTATTGTTTCAATGACGATTTTTCTTCCGGCCCTACAACAGATCCACAGCGGTGTAAAGTTTTCCGACACTGCCGACGGCACGGCCCGTCCGACGGGCGATGGGGCCAGTCCAGCGTCGGCTCTCTCAACAAAGGCTTGGGCGGAGAGCGGCGACCATGCGGCCGACCGGGGCAAGGGCCGCGAGGGCGGTGCGCCCTGGCACGGCGGGGGCAGAGGCGGTGAGTGTCGCACCGTCCGGTCCTCGCAACACGCCGCGCAAGTTCTCACGCGATGCTTTGGGTCAGCAATTCAGTACCGCGCTCAAGCCAAGGGTAACGCGAGGGCAACGCCGCTGAAGGCGATGCGTGCGCCTCGTCAACACGCGCTGCCACACCCCTGCACGGTTGGACGCAGAGGCCGCTGCCTCCCCCGTGCTATCGGATCAGGCGATCAGGCGCTCCCGCCGCGGGTCGGGCTCGGCCCCCAGCGCCCTAATCGCCTGCGCAACAAGGGCGGCGAAGCCGACCTCCTTCGCCGCTGCGGCTGCCCTCGGAGACGGGGCTGGCGTCGGGGGCGAGGCGAAAAACGACCGTGCCAGCGGTGACCTCGCTGGCTTGGATCTCGAGCCGGGTCGGGGTCTGATCGGCGGTCGGAACGTCGATGAGGAGGGAGGCCGGTTGCGCTGGCCGGTCGGGCCTGCCTTCGGTTGCCGTCATGTCGAGGGGGGTGGTCGCGCTGCCCGGGATCAGCAGCTGGCCCGCCGGCAGGACCGTTGGTCAGGGTGAGGGCGTAGGCCCGGCTGGTGGAGAGCGGATCAAGAGCGGCGGCGAGGGTGACGTTGCCGCCGGTCTTGACCAAGCGGACGGCCTCGACACCGTGTCCGCCGGGGGGGGGTTGGGAGAGAGTGAGGCGTTGCGTGCGCTGGCCCGGAGTGACGGGAAGACGGTTGGTGATGACCTCGCCGCGACGTCAAAGGCAGGACGTTGGCCGGCGAAGGGCGCGGCGTGCGCCCCTGGCACCGTTTGGGATGATTTCCGTTCCCGCTGCGCCGACGAACGAGTTTTGGGATCGAAATCGACAGCCGCGCCGGGCAGGACCGCGACCGAGATGCTGCCCGCACCAGCCGGCAGCACGATCCCCTCTGGCAGCCTGTCGACGATCCCGGGATTGGTCAGGCTCTGGATATCGGCGAGATTGCTTCCGAAAGCCAAACGCTGGCTGCGTCTGCACCCTCGCGTCATTTCCGCATGGAGAACGACCCGGGCGGAGGTGTGGCAGGGAGCGGGGTTGCAGCGCCGCTTGGTCAGCACGACGTTTCCCACGCGCGGTCTGTCAGAGCGATGATCGACTCCGCGACCGCTTCGGCCGCCGGCCTGTGCGGACTTCGTGCCCGCCAGACGAGGCGCAGGGTGCGCGACGCCCCCGTGGCCAGCGGTTTCAGCACAAGCCCCATCTCGCGCGCCGCCGCGGCTGCCAAGGCGGGAATAAGCGTGGTGCCATAGCCGGCGGCGACGAGATGCATGAGGGTGACGAGGCTTGTTGCCCGCATCGGCTGACCCGCCGCGGTGCGGCAAACGGCGAGCGCCTGGTCGCGTAGGCAATGGCCTTCCGCCAGCACCAGGATGTCGCGCGCCAGCTCCTCCTGCGCGACTGATGGAAAGGCGGCGAGAGGGTGCGCGGGCGGCAGGGCGGCAAGAAAAGGTTCGGCGAAGAGCGGTCGGGACAGGAGGTCGGGCTGGTCCGGTTCGGTGGCGATCACGCAGGCCTCGAGATCATGCGCACGCAGCCGTTCCAGCAACGAATCCGTCAGATCCTCCCACGGCTCGATCTCAAGGTTCGGCAGCCGCGCACGTAAGCCAGCAAGCACGCGCGGCAAAAGATAGGGGGCGAGAGTCGGAATGATGCCCAGACGGAATGGTCCAGACAGGGGGTCGCGCAGCCTGCGCGCCTGGGCTTGGATTGCCTCTGCCTCCGCCAACGCCGCCCGCACGTGGGGCAACAAGCTCCGGCAGGCCGCGGTGGCCGCAACACCACGCGCGCCGCGCTCGAGCAACGCCACACCCAGTTCCGCCTCGAGCTTGCGCAGCTGCACTGAGAGTGTCGGTTGACTGACCCCGCAGGCCTCGGCCGCACGGCCGAAATGCCCATGCTCCAGCACAGCGAGGAGGTACCGCAGGTCGCGCAGGTTCATCGGGCGGAACTCTCTGATAGATAAACTCTATCATAAAATTAACTTTCGATGGCTTCCATTGATTGCAGCGAGTCGGATAACGTAGAGTGATCAAGCGGGGAGCGGCGGGCGACAGCGCGCTGCTTCCGCTGCATCGTCATGCACGGAGGGAAGCCGATGGAAGGAACGATTGCGCCGCAGACCATGGGCAAGTGCCCCGTGATGCACACGCACGGCAGCCGCACCCGCCCGTCCATGCGCTCGAACCGCGACTGGTGGCCGGAGGCGCTGAACCTGCGCATCCTCGCCCTGCAGTCTGAGAAGGTGAACCCGTATGGGCGCGAGTTTGACTACCGCAAGGCCTTCCTCGAACTCGACCTTGAGGCGCTGAAGCGCGACATTTTCGAGGTGATGACCACCTCGCAGGATTGGTGGCCTGCCGATTGGGGACATTACGGCCCGCTCTTCATCCGCATGGCTTGGCACGCTGCCGGCACATACCGAATTGGTGACGGTCGCGGCGGGGCCTCGACAGGTGCACAGCGTTTCGCCCCCGAAAATTCCTGGCCCGACAACGCTAACCTCGACAAAGCCCGCCGCCTGCTGTGGCCCATCAAGCAGAAGTACGGCAACAAGATCTCCTGGGCAGACCTGTTCATCTTCGCCGGCAACTGCGCGCTCGAGCATATGGGGTTGAAGCCCTTCGGCTTCGGTGGCGGCCGAGTCGACATCTGGGAACCAGAGGATGAGATCTTCTGGGGCACAGAGGAGACGTGGCTCGGCGACGCCCGCTACTCTGGTGATCGCGAACTCGCCAACCCGCTCGCCGCCGTGCAAATGGGCCTCATCTATGTCAATCCCGAAGGTCCGAACGGCGTGCCCGACCCCGTCGCAGCCGGGCGCGACGTGCGCGAGACCTTCGCGCGCATGGCGATGAACGATTGGGAGACGGTGGCGCTGACCGCGGGCGGCCACACTTTCGGCAAGTGCCATGGTGCAGGCCCTGCGCATCATGTCGGGCGCGAACCGGAAGGAGCCCCGATCGAGCAGATGGGTTTGGGGTGGAAGTCGACCTTCGGCACCGGCAAGGGCAGCGACACCATCACCTCAGGCATCGAGGGCGCATGGACTCCGACACCGACCAAGTGGGACAATTCCTATTTCGACATGTTGTTCGGCTACGAGTGGAAGCCAGTGAAATCCCCAGCCGGTGCCTGGCAATGGGTTCCGACCGACCCAGCGGCGCACAGCCTCGTCGTCGATGCGCACGATCCCTCAAAGCGCCACCCGCCGATCATGACCACGGCCGACATGGCGATGCGCATGGACCCGATCTACGAGCCCATTTCGCGCCACTACCACAAGCACCCCGACGATTTCGCCGATGCCTTCGCGCGCGCTTGGTTCAAGCTCACGCATCGCGACATGGGCCCGAAGTCGCGCTATCTCGGGCCGCTCGTGCCGGCTGAGGACCTGATCTGGCAGGACCCTCTGCCGGCAGTCGATCATCCGCTGATCGAGGCCGATGACATCGCGGCTCTGAAGGCGAAAATCCTCGCGTCCGGCATCCCTCTCTCACGGCTTGTCTACACGGCGTGGTCGGCAGCCGCGTCGTTTCGCAACTCTGATAAGCGTGGCGGAGCCAACGGAGCGCGCATCCGCCTCGCGCCGCAAAAGGACTGGGAGTCGAACGAACCCGCAGAGCTCGCGAAAGTGCTCGCCACCCTCGAGGGCATTAAGCGTGACTTCGATGCGTCTGCCGCAGGCGGCAAGAAGGTCTCGCTCGCCGACCTGATCGTGCTCGCCGGCACAGCTGCGGTGGAGAAGGCGGCGGCCGATGCGGGCTTTCCGGTAGAGGTGCCGTTCCATCCGGGGCGGACGGACGCGCGCGAGGATCAAACCGATATCGACTCGTTCCGGGTGCTTGAACCGCTCGCCGACGGGTTCCGCAACTACGCGCGCAGTGCGGTGCTGCCGGTGGAGGACCTGCTTCTCGACAAGGCGAACCTGCTCACCTTGACCGCACCAGAAATGACCGTTCTGGTGGGCGGCATGCGCGTGCTCGGTGCCACCTTTGGGGGCGCAAAGCACGGCGTGTTCACCGATCGGCCGGGGGTGCTGAGCACCGACTTCTTCCGCACGCTTTGCGACATGAGCCTTGAGTGGGTGCCGCTCACCGAAGGGAGGGAGCTGTTTGAGGGGCGTGATCGCAAAAGTGGTGCGAAAAAGTGGACAGCCACGCGGGTTGATCTCATCTTTGGCGCCAACTCGCAGCTACGCGCGCTTGCTGAGCTTTACGCGCAAGACGACAACCGCGAGAAGTTCGTGCGCGACTTCGTTGCTGCCTGGACCAAGGTGATGGAGCTTGACCGCTTCGACCTGCACGGCTGAGCGGACGCAGAGAGCGGGGTCGGTTGGACCCCGCCCCGTCGCTGTGCATGATGGGGCGGTGCCGCTTCGGGGGTACCGCCCGTTTTCTTTTGTCTGCCGCCACCCCGTCGGGTGCCGATCAGACCTCCAGCTGCGCGTCGGCCCCGGCGTTGCTTCGACTAGCCTGTCGCGCTTTGGAGCGGTCGGAGCCCGCGCGTTTAGCCCGTCTGACGCGCTGGGGCGGCGCGGCTTGTCCGGTACGGGAGCAGCGAGGCGGAGATCAGAGGCGAGCGTCAACGCGCACTGATCTGCCTCTGACCTAAACTCGGGCACCGGGAAAGGATTGAGACCGAAGGTCGGGCAACAGGGAAGAACCGGCTCGGGGAGCAGGACCGGCCGGTGGTGGAGGCAACGGCTGAGGCGGCGGCAAGGGGAGGGCGGACGCAGCGGAAGCTCGCAGAAGCCACAGCAGGCAAGCAAGAGGGATCACGGTCATTCTGCCACGCTTCTGCTCAGCGGCGCAGGGCTTGCTTGCCGCCATGCCTCAAGCGCCCAGGAGACGGAGCGAAAGGCGAGGTCCTGCCAGGGGATGTCGTCCCACGCGACCAGGGCAACCTCGCTCGACTCGGGCGTGGGGTGGATGGCGTCAGGATCGAGCAGTCGCGCCCGATAATAGAGGTGCACCTGGCTGATGCGGGCGATGGAGTAGACGCCGATCAGGCCTTCGATGGCGATACGGGCATTTGCCTCTTCGAGCGCTTCGCGTGCGGCGCCCTCTTCGGCTGTTTCGCCCATTTCCATGAATCCGGCGGGCAGGGTCCAGTAGCCGAGGCGGGGTTCGATGGCGCGGCGGCACAGCAAAACGCGCCCGTCCGGCACGGTGGCGACCGCGCCGACGATCACCTTGGGGTTTTCATACGCGATGAAGCCACAGTCGGGGCAGGTTAGGCGTTCGCGATGGTCGCCCGGGGGGATGGTGCGCAGGCGCGGGCCGGTGGTCATGGTCTGCACCATCGGCCGGGTCGACCGTTTCGCCAAGGGGAGTTTATGCCTGTCTGCCGGTCAGAGCTGCGCGAGGGGAAGCGGGGAGCGGGCCAATAAAGCCGAATCGGTGACGGGCGGATGGGTGCGAGGGGCGAAAAGGGGCAGGTGCTGAAGCGAGGACCGATCGAGGGCGGGCCCGGCAGGGTGGCAACGGGTGGGTCAGCCCGAGTCTAGGGCGCTCTTCGACCCGCGCGTTGCTTCAGAGAAAAGACGCGTGCGGTGAGGGGCGGACTGGGCTGGGCGTTTCGCTAAGGTCATAGCTCCTCGCCAACGCGAGAGCGGCTGCCGGCTGGCTTGGGCGAGTGGGCACATCCTTGGTTCGAGAGCAGTTTGTGTGTGTGTGTGTGTGTGTTGACGGCGTGTGGGCGTGCCGCTGGCTGGACACCCACGTCTGGGAGGTTTTGGTTGGTGCCGGGTCGGCCCACGGTTGCGGGCGCCGCTTCCCGAGTCGGCAGCCGCCCGCTGTTGGGCGCAGGTGAGGCGAAGGAGCACCCGAGGTTCGTCGCGCGTTTCCCGATCCGGCGACCGCCCACCGTTTGGCAGAGGGTCAGACCGTCAGGTTCAGCAGCGACCCGCGCGGCAACGGCGCGGTGGGAGGGGCATCCAGCGGGGCGAGCGGCTGCGCAGGTTTGGTAGGGACCTGCACCTTCGCCCGTTCCACCCCCGCAGGCATAGCGGCGGTGGCCCCGGTGGCACGACTGCCCTGAACCTGCAGCGCGGCGGAGGCAGACTGCGCGACGGCGGCAAGGGAGGCGAGCGAGACCATGTGCAGCGTTTTAACCCGCATTGGTTAACAATGCGTTAATGCGGGCTGTGGCGCAACTCGTCCAATCGGAGGTGGAACGGGCGGCGCGCCACCAAACCGCCGGACGCCGCGCGCCCGCCAGCCCCGCGTGAGGCCGCCCCCTGTCAGGCGGCGAGCGCGGCCACCCCGGGCAGGGTCTTGCCCTCCATCCATTCGAGGAAGGCGCCACCCGCCGCCGAAACGTAGGAGAGCTCCTCCGTCACCCCAGCTTGGCGCAGGGCGGCCACGGTGTCGCCCCCTCCTGCCACGGAAAGGAGCGCCCCGGCCTTGGTCAGCTCCGCCACACCTTTCGCAACACGCACTGTCGCTGCCTCAAAAGGCGGAGTCTCGAAGGCGCCGAGCGGCCCGTTCCAGATCAGCGTTCGGCACGCGCCAAGACGCGAGAGGATCGCCTCGCAAGTGAGGGGGCCGACGTCGAGGATCATCGTATCCTCCGGCACGCGATCCACCGTCACCGTCTCGGTCGGCGGGTTGGGTTTGAACTCGCGCGCCACCACCGCATCCAGGGGCAGCACGATCGCGCAGCCGGAGTGTTCTGCCCTCGCTGCGATCTCGCGCGCTGTGGCATGCAGGTCGGGCTCCTGCAAGCTTCTGCCCACGCCAAGCCCACGTGCGGCAAGGAACGTGTTGGCCATCGCGCCGCCGATGATCAGCACGTCCACCTTGCCGACAAGGTTGCCCAAGAGATCGAGCTTGGTCGAAACCTTCGCCCCGCCGACGATCGCGGCAACAGGCCGTGCGGGAGCGCCCAGCGCCTTTTCCAGCGCCTCGAGTTCCGCCTGCATCAGCCGCCCGGCATAGGCTGGCAGACGGTGCGCGACCGCCTCGGTCGAGGCATGCGCGCGATGCGCTGCCGAGAAGGCGTCGTTGACGTAGACGTCGCCCAGTTTCGCCAACGCCTCGGCGAAGGCTGGATCGTTTTCCTCCTCCCCAGGATGAAAGCGCGTGTTCTCGAGCACGACCACGTCGCCCTCGCGCAAGGCGGCCACCGCGCGTTGCGCCGGTTCGCCAATGCAGTCCTCAGCGAAGGCCACCGGGCGGCCGAGCACGGTGCTCAGCGCCTCGGCGACGGGCCGAAGCGACATCGAGGGCACGCGTTTTCCCTTCGGCCGGTCGAAGTGGGACAGCACGATCACCTTCGCGCCCTTCTCGGCGAGTTCGCGGATGGTGGGCGAGAGGCGTTCAAGCCGGGTGAGGTCGCTCACCCGCCCATCCTGCATCGGCACGTTGAGGTCGGCCCGTAGCAGAACCCGTTTCCCGCGCGGATCGAGCGTATCGAGCGTGCGGAACCCTGCCATCTCAGAGCCTCCCCAGGAGCGAGGCAGTGTCGCACATCCGGTTGGAGAAGCCCCACTCGTTGTCGTACCAGCTCATCACGCGCACGAACGTGCCCTCGATCACCGCGGTCTGGGTAGCGTCGAAGGTCGACGAAGCCGAGCAGTGGTTGAAGTCAATACTCACCAGCTTCTCCTCGTTGTAGTCGAGGATGCCCTTGAGCGGGCCTTCGGCCGCAGCCTTCATCGCTGCGTTCACCTCGTCCTTCGTCACCGGGCGTTTCACGACCGCATCGAGCGAGACGAGAGAGACATTCGGGGTGGGCACGCGGATCGCGGTGCCATCCAGCTTACCCTTCAGTTCGGGAATAACGAGCCCGATCGCCTTCGCCGCACCCGTCGTGGTCGGGATGATCGACACGGCGGCGGCGCGGGCACGATGGAGGTCGCGGTGCAGCGTATCCACCGTGCGCTGATCGCCCGTATAGGCGTGAATCGTGACCATGTAGCCGCGCTCCACGCCGAAGGCCTCGTGCAGCACCTTTACCACGGGGGCGAGGCAGTTCGTGGTGCAGGAACCGTTGGAGACGACAGTCATGTCCTTCGTCAGCGTGGTGTGGTTCACGCCATACACGATGGTGGCGTCGGCCTGATCGGCGGGCGCGCTGACCAGCACTTTGCGCGCGCCTGCGGCGAGCAGAGGCTGGGCCTTCTCCTTGGAGGTGAACAGGCCCGTGCACTCCATCGCCACATCGACTCCGGAGAGCGGCAACTGGGCAGGGTCCTTGATCGCGGTGACCTTGATCGGCCCCCAGCTGCGGTTGCCGTGGCGAAGGGTGATGGTGTCGGTTCCGGTTTCAACCACGCCGGGAAAGCGGCCATGCACGCTGTCGTAACGGAACAGGTGCGCATTGGCCTCGACGCTGCCGAGGTCGTTGATCAGCACGCACTCGAGATCGTCGCGCGCGGATTCCACCATTGCGCGCAAAACCAGCCGGCCGATGCGACCGAAACCATTGATTGCGATCTTTACCGCCATGACGTCCGCCCTTCCGTTGCTTGCTTCGAAGGTAAAGAGATTTCAGGATAACCGCCGGAGCACGGTTTGCGCCACCCCTTCCGGCGTCGGTCGCTGCACGGTTGGGCCGGCCGCATGTAATGGCGGCGGGACCGTTTCGGGGCCGATGAACAGCCCTGAAAGACCGAGCCAGCGTTCCCAGCCTTGCGCGATGCCGCATTCAATGCCGACGCGCAACACCCCACCGAGCACGAGTGCACGCCAAGCCTCGTCCTGTGCGGCGAACAGCTCGAAGCACGGCAGCGAAACGACGGCAACAGCCACGCCGTGCGCTTGCAGGATGTCGCGGGCGGCAAGCGCGATGGCCACCTCCGCTCCGCTGGCGATCAAGGTTGCCTGGCGTGGGCCTGGAGCCTCGGCCAGCACATAGCCGCCGCGCGCCGAAAGGTTTTCCGCCACTGGGCTCATCCGCACGGCGGGTCCGATCTCTTCATTCACCGCGAGGACGGAGGGGCCGTCGTGGCGGGATACTGCCAACGCCCAAGCCTCGGCCACCTCCACCGCGTCTGCGGGGCGGAACACAAACAGGTTGGGGATTGCGCGCAACGCGGCGAGGTGGTCATGCCCGCTTGGGGCTCCGCTGGTGCTGCCACCATCTACCGGGAGGCCTGTCCGGTCCTCGCGCAACACATAGATCACCCTCTGGCGCAGCCCCGCCGCGAGACGCAGAGCGGGACGGAGGAAATCGGCACACGCAAGGGCGTTGCTGCCGATAGGGAGAGCGCCGCCATGCGCGGCAAGCCCGCCGAGGGCCGACGCGAGACCCTGGCGTCGCGCTGCCGTCGAGATCGGCGCTCCCGCCGGGGTTCCGCATGGCAAAGCCGACCCGTTCAACGATTCACGCGTCGCACCCGCCGGGTCGGACAGATCAAGCAGCTCTGGGATTGCGGCTGAGAGGAGTGTCAGCGCCTGCCGGCTTGCCTCTGCTGTCGCGAGGCGGGGCTGTTCGGAAGCAAGCTGCGCCTTCCATGTATCAAGCCCGAAGCGCCAGGCCTCAGGCAGACGCCCCCAAAGGATGCGGTCGAACTCGTCGCGCAAAGGGCTCCTCTGGTAGCGGCGGCGCCAGGCCAGCCGTTCGCGCGCGCCGCGCCGCGCTGCCTCCGCCCAGGCGCGGGCGAGATCGGGGGGCACCCCCTCCTCGTCGCCTCCCGCCGCCTGCCGCCGGGTACTGCCGAGGTGGCACAGAATGAGAGTCGGTCGCGCCGAACGGATTGCGTAAGCGAGCGCAGCCGCAATTTGGTCGGGATCGTCGGCCTCGATCCGTTTCGTCGCCCAGCCATAGGCAGCGAAACACCGCAGCACCTCCTCCGAACCGGGCAAAGTGGCGCGCCGTCCGGGCAAGGCTTCGCCCGCCTCAGCCAGGACGGTGAGCCGGGACAGTTTCAGCGCACCAGCGAGGGAGGCCGCCTCGTGCCCCGGTCCAGCCATCACCTCCTCAGCCGAGGCGATCACCCAGGTGCGGTGATCGACCAGCGACCGGCCGAACCGGGCGGCAAGCATCCGCTCCGCCATGGCCAGTCCGACCGCGGTAGCGAGCCCTTGCCCGCCTGCGCCGAGTAGGACCGAGGCATCGTCCTGCCCCGCTGGCCCGTGCCAAACCGCTTGGCGGGTCAAGGTGTCGAGGGCGGCGCGGAGAGGTGCACCGTCCTCGTCGGCAAGCACAACCCGGTCGCGGTCTGGCCAATGCGGGTCGGCCGCGTCGAACTTGAGAAAACGGGTCCATAGCACGGTGGCGACCTCGGCCATGCCGAGCGCGAAGAGCGCCCTGTCGGCCCTGTCGGCGCCGAGGGCAGCGAGAACGCTGGCTCGGAGGGCCCCCGCCAGGGCCCGGTCGATGCCGGCGCCATCCTCTGCCGCGGCAGCACGCGGCGGGAAGGGTGCGGCCTTGCTCCATTCGGCTGCGGTGATGGCCACCGCGCTCTCCTTCAAGCCCCTGTGAACCCGGCCGCTATATTCAGCGCAGGGCCCGTCGGCAAGGCCGCGGGTGCCGGTCGCCCCGCCCCCCGTCCGTCGGCTCCGGACGCTCCGCTGCTCTTGCCTCCAGCGCGAGCGTGCCGCATCAGATGTAGCGGGTTCGGGCCCCTCTGGCGGAGGGACCGGCGCGGCCGAGCCACCCGCGGCCGCGATCCCGGCGCCGCGATGTCGGACCCCGCCGCCCCCTCGCCGGGCGGCCGCCCCTGCCGTTCGACGGGTGCGCGGTGACGGTCCGATGTCTGCTCCCTGGTGGTTCTGGCTTCTCTTCAACGCCTTCATCCTCGCCCTGCTGCTGGTCGATCTCGGCGTGTTGACGAAGCGCGATCGCGCCATCCCGGTGCAGGAGGCGCTGTTGCGTTCAGCTGCCTTCTTCACGTTGGCGATAATCTTCTGCGCCGGTGTTTTTGCCTTCTACGGCGCAACCCCAGAAGAGCGCTGGCAGAAGGGAGTAGAATTCCTCACTGGCTATTTGATCGAGTGGTCGCTCTCGGTCGACAATATCTTCGTCTTCGTCTTGATCTTTACCCACTTTCAGGTGCCGCTGGCCTACCAGCACCGGGTGCTGTTCTGGGGCATTCTGGGTGCCCTCGTCATGCGTGGGGCGCTGATCCTGGTGGGGACAGCACTGATCGTGCAGTTCCAGTGGATCATGGTGGGGTTCGGCCTGTTCCTGATCTGGTCTGGCTGGAAGATGCTGCGGGCGGTGGACGAAGAGCCAGACCTCGAAAACAACCGGATCTTGGTGTGGGTGAAGTCGCGCTACCGCGTGACCGACGGCTACGTGGGCGACCGCTTCTTCGTCCGTCGCGACGGCAAGCTCTTTCTCACTCCGCTCGCCCTCGTTCTGGTGCTGATCGAAACGACCGACTTGGTTTTTGCTCTCGATTCGATCCCAGCCATTTTCGCCGTCACGACCGACCCGTTCATCGTCTATACGACGAACGTGTTTGCCATCCTTGGGCTGCGCGCGATGTATTTTGCGCTCGCCGGGATCGTGCACCGGTTCCACTACTTGAAATACGGGCTCTCCATCGTGCTCATGCTCGTGGGCGCAAAAATGCTCGCCAACTACGCGGCGGGCGGGAAAGCGGTGCCGGTTGAACTTGCTCTTCTCGTCACGGCGTCCATAATCGGCGGGTCGATTGCGCTCAGCCTGATCAAGACCGCCAAGCGTGCCCCGGCCGCAGGGTTGGCCACCGCCTGGCGCGGCTGGGTGCCGTTCTCGCGCCGCCGCCGCGCGGAGGGGAAGGCAGCGGAGTAGGGTAGCCTCCTTTTGCCCTTGGCTTCTGGCCTTGGCTTCCTAGTTTCGAAGAGACCGCTTGACCAGACCACACGAACGCGCGAGAGATCAGGATGTCGATCAGCTTTCGCCGACACCGCGGCGGGGGTCGGAGGCCAACAAAAGAGGTAGGGTGGATGCGCGTAATGAAGCGGCTGACGGCAGGGCTTGCGCTCGCTGCACTCGGCGGTGTTGCCGTCGCCAGCTCTGTGGCAGCGAGCGAAATCGGCGCCCCAGTCGCGGGCGGCCTTGGCATGCAGGCTGCCGCCTCTTCGGTCAAGGAAAGGGTGCACGACCTCCATACGCTGCTGCTCGTCATCATCACCGCGATCACGTTGTTCGTTCTGGCTTTGCTGGCCTACGTGGTCTGGCGGTTCCGGGCTGAGCGAAACCCTAACCCGTCCACAACCTCGCACAACACACTGCTTGAGGTGGCTTGGACGGTCATTCCCGTCTTGATCTTGGTCGTGATCGCCGTCCCCTCGTTCCGCCTTCTTTATTATATGGACCGCACGCACGAACCCGACCTGACAGTAAAGGTGACCGGCTTTCAGTGGGCTTGGGAATACGAATACCTCGACGCTGACGGGCTGAAATTTGAATCCTACATGCTGCCACCCGATCAGGCCGTCGAAGAGGGGAAGATACGTCTGCTGGATGTCGACGAGGAACTCGTTTTGCCGGTTGGCAAAAACATCAGGCTCCTGACCACAAGCCGGGACGTGATCCACTCCTTCTTTGTCCCTTCGCTCGGTGTGCAAAAGTACAATATTCCAGGCCGCGTTCTAGAAACCTGGGTGCGCATCGACCGGCCGGGGGTGTATTACGGCCAGTGCAATCAGATCTGCGGCGTTAATCACGCCTTTATGCCGATCGCCGTGCGCGCCGTGCCCGAGGCCGAATTTGCCGCCTGGCTCAAAGAAGCGCAGCGCCGCTTCGCTACCACGCAACCCTCCAGCCGCTTCGCTGCCCGCGCGGCGGAAACGGAGGTCGCGGCAAACTGAGCCGAACGACCGGACAGACCAGCGAAATCGCTTCAGCGAAGATCAAGGACCCACCCGATGGCCGCTGCACACACTGACGCCCATCACGACCACACGCCCGGCTTCGTCGCGCGCTGGCTGTTCAGCACGAACCATAAAGATATCGGCACGCTCTATTTGATCTTTTCTGTCATCGCCGCGCTGATCGGGGGGCTGATGTCGGTGCTGATGCGCATCGAGCTGCAGGACCCCGGCATGCAGATTTTCGCCGACGGCCAGCAGTGGAACGTCATTATCACCGCGCACGGGCTGATCATGGTGTTCTTCGTGGTGATGCCGGCGCTGATTGGTGGTTTCGGCAACTGGTTCGTGCCGATCATGATCGGCGCGCCCGACATGGCCTTCCCCCGCCTGAACAATATCTCGTTCTGGCTCCTCGTGCCGTCCTTCTTCCTCCTCCTTGGCTCAGCTTTTGTCGGCCAAGGGGCAGGGGTGGGTTGGACGATCTATCCTCCCTTGTCACATTCTACCTTCCAGTCCGGCCCAGCGATGGACATGGCGATCTTCGCTCTGCATCTCGCCGGCGCGTCCTCCATCCTCGGCGCGATCAATTTCATCACCACCATCCTCAACATGCGTGCCCCGGGCATGACCTTGCACAAAATGCCTCTCTTCGTGTGGTCGATGCTGGTGACCGCGTTCTTGCTCCTGCTCGCTGTGCCAGTGTTGGGTGGCGCAATCACCATGCTGTTGACTGACCGTAATTTCGGCACCGCTTTCTTCGACCCCGCAGGCGGTGGTGACCCCGTGCTGTTCCAGCACCTCTTCTGGTTTTTCGGCCACCCCGAAGTTTACATCATGATCTTGCCCGCGTTTGGCATCATCAGCCACGTCGTCTCCACCTTCAGCCGCAAGCCGGTGTTCGGTTATCTCGGCATGGCCTACGCCATGGTGGCTATCGGCGTCGTCGGCTTCGTGGTTTGGGCGCACCACATGTTTGTCTCGGGCATCGATGTCGACACGCGCGCCTACTTCATGGCGGCGACGATGATCATCGCCGTACCCACGGGCATCAAAATCTTCTCCTGGATCGCCACCATGTGGGGCGGGTCGATTCGCTTCGAAGTGCCCATGCTCTGGGCCCTTGGCTTTATCTTCTTGTTCACCGTGGGTGGAGTCACCGGCATCGTGCTCTCCAACGCTGGAGTGAACACGGTGCTGCACAACACCTACTACGTGGTGGCGCACTTCCACTATGTGCTGTCACTCGGCGCGGTGTTCGCGATCTTCTGCGGCTTCTACTACTGGATCGGCAAGATGTCTGGCCGGCAGTACGATGATCGGCTGGCGAGAATTCACTTCTGGACCACGTTCGTCGGCGCCAACCTCACCTTCTTCCCGATGCACTTCCTTGGGCTGCAGGGCATGCCACGCCGCTACCCGGACTATCCGGATGCATTCTGGATCTGGAACTTTGTCTCCTCGATCGGTTCCTACATCACCTTCGCCTCCACCCTTCTGTTCCTCGTCATCTGCTGGAAGCTCTTTTTCGCCACGAAAGAGAAGCTCGCGCCCAACTATTGGGGCGAGGGGGCAACCACGCTGGAGTGGACTCTCTCCTCTCCGCCTCCCTTCCACGCTTTCGAGGAACTGCCGCGTATCCGCTAAGGCGCGGCTCCTTCACGAGCGGCCTGATCGGGTTGGCGAAGGATGCGGACGGAGACGATGGCAACCATGCGCGGCGGGGCAGGGGCGCTCACGCACGACCTCGTCGGCAGCGAGCCGCGCGATTGGCTGATCTTGCTCAAGCCGCGCGTCGTCCTCCTCGTCGCCTATACCGGAGTGGTGGGTCTTGTGATCGCACCCGAACCGATGCACCCCGTGCTCGGCGCGATTGCGCTGCTCGCCATCGCTCTGGGCGCAGGCGCCTCGGGGGCGCTGAACATGTGGTACGACCGTGACATCGACGCGGTGATGCGGCGTACCGCCGGCCGCCCCCTGCCGGCAGGGCGCATTGCACCCTCCGATGCAGCAGCGTTCGGCCTTGCCCTCGCCGTCTTCTCCGTTGTGCTGATGGGCCTCGCCGCCAACTGGCTCGCCGCTGCCATCCTCGCCTTCTCGATTTTCTTTTATGTCGTCGTCTACACGATGGGGCTGAAGCGGCGAACGGCGCAGAACATCGTCATCGGCGGGGCTGCTGGTGCCTTCCCGCCGGTGATTGGCTGGGCTGCGGCGACTGGGTCGATTGACCTCGCGCCGGTCGTCCTCTTCCTCATCGTCTTCCTCTGGACGCCGCCGCATTTTTGGTCGCTTGCCTTGTTCGCGCATGCCGACTATGCGCGCGCTGGCGTGCCGATGCTGCCCGTGGTTGCCGGGGCGAGCGCGACTCGGCGGCAGATTGCGATCTACACTGTTCTCCTGTGTGTCTCTTCGTTCGCCCCTGTTGCTCTGGGCTTCGCCGGCTTGCTCTACGGTGCGGCCGCTGCAGGGCTCGCAGCTCTGTTCTTGCGCCACGCCTGGGCAGTGCTCAAAGACGTGCAGGACGAAACAGGCCGCAGCCTCTCTGGTGATCGCCCGGCGCGGGCGGCGTTCCGCTTCTCCATCACCTACCTGTTTGTGTTGTTCGGCGCCTTGGTGCTGGACCATGCGCTTGGAGGGATGGCATGGCTTATGCCGTGAGCGAGAGGCAGAACCAAGCCACGCCGCAGGTCGCGGAGCACGATCCGCAGGCGGTCGAGATTGTCGCTCATCTCACGCGCGCACAGTCTGAGGACCTCGCGCGCAGGCGGCGCGTGCGCAATCGCGCGCTCGGTCTTGTTCTGGTCGGCCTCGTCGCCCTTTTCTTTGCCCTCAGCGTCAGCCGGCTTGCCGACGTCGGAGATCCGCAGAAATGGTCCCGTCCGGGCGCAATCGCACCGTCGCGCTGATCTGCGCCGGCATCGTCGCCACCATGGTCGGCGCAGCCTATGCCGCTGTGCCTCTGTACGACTGGTTCTGCCGGGTCACTGGCTTCGGCGGCACGCCGATGGTCAACGCTGCCGTGCCGCAAGCGCGCGACTTCC
Organism: uncultured Elioraea sp.; assembly: GCA_938010425.1. Taxonomy (GTDB): domain Bacteria; phylum Pseudomonadota; class Alphaproteobacteria; order Acetobacterales; family Acetobacteraceae; genus Elioraea. The sequence continues at coordinate 28,577 of CALLUO010000021.1, read as the reverse complement.
GCACCATCCGTGTTGAGTTCGTGGGTTCGGTGAACGGGGATCTGCCCTGGCGGTTCCGCCCCGCCCAGCGTTCCGTCACCTTGCACGGCGGCGAAGAGGGGTTCGCCGTCTACATCGCCCGCAACGACGCCGACCGCCCCGTCACCGGTATTTCCACCTACAATGTGACGCCCGAGAAGGCCGCACGCTATTTCAACAAGATCGCCTGCTTCTGTTTCACCGAACAGACTCTGGAGCCTGGGCGTGAGGTCGACATGCCGCTCGCCTTCTGGGTCGATCCAGCGATTTTTGAGGATCCGAACACGCGCGACGTGCGCGTGATCACAGTGAACTACACCTTCTTCCGCTCACTCAACGATGCCGAACGTGCGGGCGCCTTGGCCTCCGCCGGGCCGCATGTCGGCGGCTTCACGCCCAACTCGGCTCCGCCCGCCCTTGGCGAGAGACGCCTGATCCGATAAGCGCGACCGTCCCTTTCCCGCTTTGCAAGGACATCCGCCGATGAGCGACCCGCACGCCCCCGCTGTTGAGCCCTCCGGCATCAGGCACCCCTACCACCTCGTTGATCCCTCGCCCTGGCCGATCGTCGGCGCCTTCGCCGGGGGCCTGTTGGCCTTCGGCGCGATCGAGTACATGCACTACAAGACCACGATCTTTCTGTGGCTTGGCCTCGTCGCCGTGCTTGCCACCATGGCGCTGTGGTGGCGCGACGTGGTGAAGGAAAGCCGCACGCCAGGCCTGCACACCCCCGTGGTTCGCCTCGGCCTGCGTTACGGCATGATGCTGTTCATCGCTTCTGAGGTCATGTTCTTCGTCGCCTTCTTCTGGGCCTATTTCCACTTCGCTCTGTTTCCGGAACACGTCGCGGGGGCAAAGGAAGCGGTTTGGCCGCCGCCGGGCATCAAAACCTTCGACCCCTGGCATCTGCCGTTTCTGAACACGGTGATCCTGCTTCTCTCCGGCACCACGGTGACTTGGGCGCACCACGCTTTGCTCAAGGGCGATCGCAACGGGCTGATCGTTGGCTTGGCCCTGACCATCGCTTTGGGGCTCCTGTTTACAGCCGTGCAAGCTTACGAGTATTGGTCGGCCCCGTTCGGCTTCCGTGAGGGTATCTACCCGTCTGTGTTCTTCCTCGCGACTGGCTTTCACGGTTTCCACGTCATCGTCGGCACGATCTTCCTCACCGTTTGTCTTGCCCGTGCCATCGCTGGCCATTTCACGCCTGATCGCCACTTTGGCTTCGAGGCCGCCGCTTGGTACTGGCATTTCGTCGATGTGGTCTGGCTGTTCCTGTTCGTCTGCATCTATTGGTGGGGGGCTGGCGAGATCGCGCATCATTGAGCGCGGACGAAAGCTGCAAGGCAGGCAGGGGGCATCTCCCCCCTGCGCCGCTTTTCCGCGCTGCCCTCCTCGGCCGCTGCCCTGCCTGCGGCAAGGCTTCGGTGTTCGACGGCGTGCTCTCTGTCCGCCCAACCTGCCCGGCCTGCGGGCTTGATCTGCGCATGCATGATGCTGGCGACGGGCCGGCGGTCGCGGGCATCTTCGTGCTCGGCGTGGTCATTGTCGTCGCTGCCCTTTGGGTCGAGTTCACCTTCGAACCGCCACTCTGGCTGCATGCGGTGCTGTGGCCCGTGCTTTCGGTCCCGCTCTCCCTCGCCGTCATGCGCCCGGCCAAGGCCGCCCTGATCGCGCTGCAGTATCGCCATCGCCGGCGCGAGATGCAGGGCGCGTGATCCCGCCCTATGTGTAAGGCGTGACAATCGCCTCTCGTTCCCGTCCCGCTTGGCGCGTGCTGTTGTGGCCAACCGTCGCCGCGGCGGTGGCGCTTGCCATTCTGCTTGCCTTGGGCACCTGGCAGGTGCAGAGGCTGGCGTGGAAGAACGCCTGGATCGCCGAGCTGCGTGCGGCTGAGGCGTTGCCGCCGGAACCGCTTCCCGCCGCGCTTGACGACCCCGCTTCCGTCGTCTTCCGCCGCTTCGCCGTAACGGGCCAGTTTCGCCACGACCTCTCCGTTTTGGTCGGCGTGCATGAGCGCAACCGGCAGCTCGGCAACTACCTGTTCACGCCGCTGGAGAGGGCTCAGGGCGAGCCAGTGTGGATCGTGCGCGGCTGGGTGCCCTACGAAGCGCCATTCGCGGTCCCGAAGCCGGAGGGGGAGGTGACGGTGGTGGGGTTCCTGATGCTGCCGGAACGCCGCGGCTGGCTCACCCCGGACGACAAGCCGGCAGACCGCCGCTTCTGGGCGTTCGAGCCTGAGGTCATCAACCGCGCGGTGGGGCTTGATCGCTCCACCCCCTTCGCCATTGCTGCCATCGGCACCGACCGCGATCCCCCCATCCCGCAGCGCCGCCCCGCCACACCGCGCAACGACCATCTCGGCTACGCCATCACCTGGTACGGGCTCGCCATCGCCCTGATCGCGTTCTGGGTGGCCTGGGCCCGCAAACTCCTGCGCGAGGAGCGTGCGCGCGCATGAATGCCAGCCCGCCTACCCTCTCTGCCTACGACCGTCTGCAGGCCCGCTTCCGCCGCCTCGCTCTGATCGAGGAGGCGGCCTCTATCCTGCACTGGGACACTTCGGTGACCATGCCGCGCGGTTCCGCCGCAGCGCGGGCGGAGCAGACCGCTGCTCTCGCCGCCACCGCGCACGCTCTCCTCACTGCGCCCGAGGTGGGAGAGGAGCTCGCCGCTGCTGAGGCCTCAGCCCACCGTCTCTCCGACCTCGATCGGCGCAACCTCGCGCTGATGCGGCGCAAATACCGCCGCGCGACCGCACTCCCGCCTGACCTTGTTGAAGCAGCGGCGCGCGCCAATTCCCGCTGCGAAGCCGCCTGGCGCGATGCTCGCGCGGCCTCAGACTTCGCTTCGGTCGCCCCCCTTCTTGAAGAGGTGGTCCGTCTTGCTCGCGAGACAGCCGCCGCGTTCTCAGCCGCCACGGGACTTGCCCCTTACGACGCTCTGCTCGATGGGTTCCAGCCGGGGTTGACGGACGCGCGCGTCGCCGAGCTCTTTGTCCCCTTAGAGCGCGATCTCCTCGCCCTTTTGCCGGAGGTGGAGGCGCGCGAGGCTGCCTTGCCTCCCGCCATCCCCCTGCCCGGTCCCTTTCCGGCCGAGGCGCAGCGCCGGCTTTGTCGCATGCTTGCCGAACGGGCTGGGATTGATTTCGCCACCGCTCGCCTCGACGAGAGCACCCATCCGTTTTGCGGCGGCACACCGACGGACACCCGCATCACCACCCGCTACGATGAAGCCGACCCTGCACCCGCCATCCTCGGCGTGCTGCACGAGTGCGGCCATGCGCTCTATGAGCGCAACCTGCCGCGTGCCTGGGCGCACCAGCCGCTCGGCGAGGCGGCCGGCATGGCAGCACATGAGAGCCAGAGCCTTATGATTGAGATGCAAGCCTGTCGCTCCGATGCCTTCCTCGCTTGGCTCGGCCCTCGCTTGGCTGAAGAGTTTGGGGGGCCGCCTGAGGCCTATGCGCCGATCAACCTCGCTCGGCTCTGGCGTCGCGTGCGGAGGGGCTTTATCCGAGTTGATGCCGACGAGGTCACCTACCCGCTGCACGTCATCCTGCGCTGGCGTCTCGAGCGGGCGCTGATTGCGGGCGAGCTTCCAGTCAGCGACCTTCCGTCGGCCTGGAACGAAGGCTTCGCCCGCCTCTTCGGCCTCGCCGTGCCAGACGACCGTCGCGGCGTGCTGCAAGACATCCACTGGTATGACGGGCTGTTCGGCTACTTTCCCTCCTACACTCTGGGGGCGATGGCGGCGGCGCAGATGATGGCGGCGGCCCGGTCTGCCATCCCTGGCCTCGACGGGGCGCTTGCGCAAGGCGACCTCTCTCCCCTCGTCTCCTGGCTTGCCGCCAAGGTTCATGCGCACGGGTCCCGCTTCGGCTTCGACGAACTGGTGACCGCCGCCACCGGCCGCCCACTCGACCCTCTTCTATTCATCGCTCATTTGCGCGCGCGCTACGCGCCCCTGCCTTCCGCCTGAACCGCCTCCGCCCTACCTCTGGCACGCCATGCGTTACATTTCGACTCGAGGCGAGGCGCCTGCGCTTTCATTCGACGATGCGCTGCTTGCAGGCCTCGCCGTTGACGGTGGGCTCTACATGCCCGAGGCATGGCCCGTGCTCTCTGCGGCCGAGTGGCGTCGTTTGCGCGGCAGCGAGTATGCCGATGTGGCGGCTGAACTCCTCGCTCTTTTCACCGCTCCGGCCTTCGATCGCGACTCGCTGCGTACGCTCTGCCGGGCGGCCTACGCCCGCTTCGCCCATCCCGCCGTGGCACCGCTCGTTCAGCTTGCACCACACCGTTTCGTTCTCGAACTCTTCCATGGCCCCACCCTCGCTTTTAAGGATTTCGCGCTGCAGCTGTTGGGGCTTCTGTTCGAACGCGTGCTCGCCACACGCCGGCAGAGGATTACCATCGTCGGCGCCACATCGGGCGATACAGGGTCAGCCGCGATCGAGGCCTGCCGCGACCGCGCCAATCTCTCCATCGTCATCCTCCACCCGCATGGGCGGGTGAGCGAAGTACAGCGGCGGCAGATGACGACCGTCGCCTCAGCCAATGTGGCCAATCTCGCGGTGACGGGCACGTTCGACGATTGCCAAGATCTTGTGAAGGCGATGTTTGCCGACCGTGCCTTTCGCGACGAGGTCCACCTTTCGGCTGTCAATTCGATCAACATCGCTCGTGTCGCGGCCCAGATTCCCTATTACGCCTGGGCGGCGCTTGCGCTCGGCGCGCCCGACCGGCCGGTTGCCTTCGCAGTACCGACGGGGAATTTCGGCAACGTGCTCGCTGCCTGGGCGGCCTCCCGCATGGGACTGCCCGTTGCGCGTCTGATTGTTGGCAGCAATCGCAACGACATTCTCGCCCGCTTCTTTCTGCGCAACGACATGTCGATTGCTCCGGTCGAGCCCTCGCTTTCGCCGTCGATGGACATTCAGGTCTCGTCGAACTTCGAGCGCCTCCTGTTCGAACTCCTCGGCCGCGACGCAGCGCGCACAGCGGAAGCGATGCGCGCCTTCCGCGCGACAGGGCGGATGCCCATCCCGTCTTCGGTGTGGCAGGAGGCGCGGCGACTGTTCGCCGGCTTTGCCCTCGACGATGAGGGGACTGTCGCCGAGATCGCGCGCACGCGTCGCGAGAGCGGATACCTGGCCGATCCGCACACCGCAATCGGGCTTGCCGCCGCGCGCGCCTGCGCGCCGGAGGATCGCGCCATCCCCGTTGTCGTCGCTGCCACCGCGCATCCGGCAAAGTTCCCCGAAGCGGTTGCCCGCGCAGTGGGTGAATGGCCCGCCCTTCCACCCCAACTCGCTGATCTGATGACGCGCAAGGAACGCTGCGAGGTGGTTCCAAACGATCTCGCCCTCATCAAATCCCGTATCCGCGCGCATGCACTCAGGAACGCCGCATGAGGAACGACCCTGCCATTCGTGTCACGCGCCTTCCGTCGGGGCTGACCGTGGTGACGGAGACCATGCCCCGCGTGGCCACCGTCTCGCTCGGCGCTTATGTGGCTGCTGGCACGCGCCACGAACGGGCGGAGGAGAACGGTGTGTCCCATTTTCTCGAGCATATGGCGTTTAAGGGCACGCGCCGGCGCACCGCAGCGCAGATCGCGGAGGAGATCGAGAATGTGGGCGGCCACCTAAACGCCTACACAACCCGCGAACGCACTGCCTACTACGCCAAGGTGCTCAAGGAGGATGCTGCCCTCGCCACCGACATCATTTCCGATATCCTGCAGCACTCGGTGTTCGATGCCGAGGAGTTTGAACGTGAGCGGGGCGTGATCCTGCAGGAAATCGGCCAGGCCAACGACACGCCTGATGATCTCGTCTTCGACCGCTTCCAAGAGGCAGCGTTCCTGGGCCAGCCGATGGGCCTGCCCACTTTGGGGACGGAGAAGACGATTCGAACAATGCCGCGCGAGGCGCTCATCGACTTCCGCAACCGCCATTACGCGCCAGAAAGGATAGTCGTCGCTGCCGCCGGTGCGATCGAGCACGAAACGTTCCTTGATCTCGTCCGCCGCCACTTCACAGAGCTTCCCGCCGGCGAGGCCGAGCCCACACAACCCGCGCGCTACACGGGTGGCGAGGCGCGCGAGGAGGACGACCTCGACCAGGTGCACCTCGTGCTCGGCTTTCCCTCCGTTTCCTACTCCAACCCCGCCTACTTCGCCTCGCTCCTGCTCGCCACCCTGTTGGGTGGGGGGATGTCGAGCCGGCTATTCCAGGAGGTGCGCGAGAAGCGCGGCCTCGTCTACGCCATCAGCGCCTTCGCCTCACCTTACGACGATGCCGGTCTTTTCGGCATTTACGCTGGCACCGGAGAGAAGGAGCTTGCGGAACTCGTGCCCGTCGTCATCAATGAGCTTGCCGCCGTCCAGCGCGCGGTGACGGAGGAGGAGCTGCAGCGCGCGAAGGCGCAGGTGAAGGCCTCGGTGCTGATGGCGCTGGAGAGCACCTCGGCGCGCTGCGAGCAGCTCGCGCACCAGCTCCTGACCTGGGGGCGGGTGATTCCGACGGAGGAGACGGTTGCGCGTATCGAAGGGGTGACAACGGAGGAGGTGTCGGCGCTGGCGCGGTGGCTGTTCCGCTCCCGCCCAACTCTGGCTGCGATCGGGCCGATTGCGCACCTGCCTGCGCTTGATACGCTGGGCGAACGTCTCGCCGCCTAAAGGGACGCAAGGGCGTTAGCGCGCCGTCACTGCGCGCCGCCGAGCGCAGAGCTGCAGCGCAATCGCAACACCGGCGAGGCTCGCGCCGACCAAGTCGGTGATGAGCCCGGGCTGAATCAGGGTGAAGGCTGCCGCCACCATCAGCCCGCGCTCCAGCCAACCTGCGCGTGCGATCAACCAACCGTGCAGCCCGGCGGCGAGCAGAACACAGCCGAAGAAGGCGGTGGCGAAGGCATGCACCACCTCCCACCACGCGCCGATCATCAGCAACGCCGGCGCATGGACGAACATGAAGGGCACGATGTAGCCGGCCGAGCCGAGCCGCACAGCAGCAAGCCCTGAAGCCCAAAGCTCTGACCTCGCAAGCCCTGCCGCGGCGAACACGGCAAGTGCAACGGGTGGCGTGATGGCGGAAAGGATAGCGAAGTAAAAAGCGAACATGTGCGCCGCCGGGGCCGCGACGCCGAGGCGGACCAGGGCGGGCACCAGCAGCGAGACCATGACGATGTAGGCTGGCGTGGTTGGCATGCCCATGCCAAGGATGATCCCCGCCGCCATGGTGAGCAGGAGAGCAAGCAAAAGACTGTTCTGCGCCGCCGCCAGCACGTACTGCGTGAACACGATACCTAGGCCTGAGAGCGTGATCACGCCGATCACGATGCCGGCGCAGGCGCAGGCCATAGCCACCGCAAGCGACCCAGTGGCGCCCTCGATCAGCGCGTGCCAAATGTTGCGAAGATTGACCGTTTCTTGTGTGGAGCGACGCAGGGCAGCGACCGGAAAACAGGCCGCTGTGCCAGCGAGCGCAGAGAGGGGGGCGGAGTAGCCAAGAAAGAGCCCGCCCAGCACGATCGCGATCGGGACCGCGAGATGTCCCCGCTCGGTGAGGACGCGCGCAAGCCGCGGCACCTCCTCGCGCGAAAGCCCCGAGAGCCCAGTGCGCCGGGCTTCGAAATGCACCGCGGCAAAGGCTGCGACATAAAACAGGAGCGCGGGCAACAGCGCCCAGGCAATGACCTGCAGATATTGCACCTGCAGGAACTCGGCCATGACGAAGGCCGCCGCCCCCATGATCGGCGGCATAATCTGCCCGCCCGTCGAGGCCACGGCCTCAACGGCGGCAGCGAAGGCAGGCCTGAACCCGGTTCGGACCATCAGCGGAATGGTCACTTGCCCGGTGACCATCACGTTCGCCACCGCTGACCCAGAGACGGAACCGAAGAGGGACGAGGAGACGACGGCAACCTTGGCGGGGCCGCCGACGGAGCGGCCGGTCAGGGCGAGCGAAAAGTCCATAAACAGGCGCCCAACACCGGATCGTTCCATAAACGCGCCGAACAGCACAAAGACGACAACGAAGCTGGCGGACACACCAAGCGTAGAACCGAAGACGCCTTCGGTGGTGAGATAAAGCTGATCAAGCAAGATCGGCAGCGGTTGCTTCAACACGGTAGCGCCGAGCAAGAGGAAAATGAGCGCGGTCAGTGGCAGCGCCCAGCCCACGGCACGTCGTGTCGCTTCAAGAACGAGCGCCACGCAAAGCCAACCCCACACCGTGTCGGCGAGGGTGGGGTCGTCGATATAGATGATCCGGTTCACCACCTGGTCGTAGGTCAGGAACAGGTGCGCAACCGAAGCAATGGCAAGCAGGCCGAGAATTCCGTCTTCGATCCCGGGCGTCGCCTGTCGCCGCAGAGGGTTCGTGAGGAAAACGAGGGCGAAGGCGAAGATCAGGTGAGTGCCGCGGAAGAATACCGCCTCCGGTGGGCCGAAGGCGGTGGTCCAAATGTGATAGGCAGACATCGCTGCGGCGATGCTGCCCGTGAGCCAGCTGATGAGCCGCGCGTAGCACACACGCTGGCCTTTCACTTATCAGATGGGCGGCGGCTCAGCCGCCGAGCGCCCCCACCTCGCGGTAAAACCGTTGCGCACCCGGATGGAGCGGCACGCCGATGTCCATCGCCATTTCCTTCGGGGTGAGGCCGCGTATACCGGCATAGACGGCGGCCATCGCCTCGATATTCTGCGCTGCCGCCCGCACCATGGCGTACACGAGAGCTTCCGGCAGGTCGCAGGAAGCGATCAGGTGGGTGAAATAGCCCGGCACCGTCACCGGCTCGCGCTGGTTCGGATAGGTGTTGGCCGGGATCGTCACCCCGACGTAACCAGGGTTTAGCTTGCGCAGACCCTCGATGTAGGAAGCAAGATCGAGCACGCGAATGGCGCGCGCTGAGGCGAGATCCATCACCGAACTCGCCGGAATGGCGGTGCCGAGAGTGAAGCCGTGCGCGTTGCCGTCGCGCAGAAGCCCCACCGCATCCGTATAGGAAGCCTGGAAGGAGGCTCGGATGTCATTGTAGGTCAGCCCTGCCACCTGCAGGATCTGCTGCGTGATCACCTCAGCCGTGTTGCCGCGCGGCTGGATCACAATCGTTTTGCCGCGAAAGTCCTCGATGCGGTTGATGCCCGAATCCGCCAGCACCACGGCCTGGAAGTACTGCGGGTAGAGGGTGGCGAGGTGGCACACTTTGCGCGTGGGTGCCGGGAACGGTGGGCGGCCGGCCAGCCCGTCTACCGTACTGATGGAATTGCCAAAGCCGAGTTGGGCGCGACCTTCATCGACACCGCGCACATTGGCTATCCCCGCACCCGGCACGGCCTGGATGGACAGGCCGGGGATTGCCTGTTCCCAAATGTTCTTCAGCGCCCCTCCCAACGGGACCCAGACGCCACCCTGCGGCCCGGTCATGAAGCGAAGCTGCTGGGCCTCGACGGCAAAGGGCGCGAAAGCGAGCGTGGCGGCGAGCAGCGTGGTGGCAAAGCGCATGAGAACCCTCCCAGAAGCTTCTTTTGGTGCGGCGTTCGGTATGCCGCTTTGGCAAGCATTGAAGGTGCGCGGGCCGCTCTGGTCAATCGGGCAAGGGGTTGAGCGACGTCAGCCCAGGCCCCGCACCAAAGGCGGCCCGAGCAGGTTGGCGATCGGCACGGGCAAGCGCTTCCAGGCGGCGATGAACAGCCGGTACTTCGGATTGTTTGGGTTGTTCTCCGGAATTGCGGCTCCTGGGGCAAGGCGATAGCAGTAATGGAGCTGTTCGGGGGTGAAGCCCCAGTTCTTCTTATAGTCGAACGCTCCCGTTCCGATCTTGGAACGGCCGAAGTCGAAGCGGGTCGCGCCGCGCTCCCGCCCTGCCCGGCGCATCACCTCCCAATACATCACCTCGGAGGCGGAAAGACCGCGCGCAACCCACGTCCCCCCCCCATAATAGGGTAGGACCTCGTCACGGAAATAGAAAGAAAGCACTGAAGCGACAGGCCGCCCTTCGGCGAGTACGGTGGTCACGTCGGACTCACCAGAAAAAGCCGCAAGTAGAGCACGGAAATAGCGGCGAGGAAAGACGGGCGAGCCGAGATTGCGCACGGATTCCGCATAGACTCGGTGCAGCACGTCGGCATCCTGGTTTGTTACCGCCACGAGCCCGCGCTTGAGCCCTTTGCGCACCTCTGCGCGCTGCTTGCGCGGGATGTTGGCCGCCATGTCCTTCTCATCGTCGCCGGTGATGGTGAAGGGCTTGCGAAAGGTAAAATAGAGGGGAGGCCGACCAAGCCAGCCTGGGTCTTCGGCGGCAATGCGTCGGAACTCCAAAACCGGGGCGCCGAGGCGTCGCTGCAGGTCGATGGCATAAGCCTCGAGCGCAGCGGCAGCCTCCGTGGTGACGGCGACGCTGCCGCCATAGACGCAGAAGGGCGTGGAGGAGAGGAGGTCGCCGAACAAGAGCGTCTTCATCCGCGCAAGCGGCAGCACGCCGACAATCGCCCCATCCTGTTCAGCGAAGGCGAAAAAGGTCCGGTGGCTGAAAACCTCGCGAATCACACGCTCCCAAGCGGAGAGATGGAAGAAGGTTGCCTGCGGGGTAGCCCGGACGAAGCGGTCCCAGGCCGGGGCAGAAGCCTCGTCGAGCGGGAGGATCCGCACGCTCATGGGCGGGCGGAGCGCGCCTTGGAGGCCGGTTCGCCGATCAGGCGAACGATCGCACCACGAAGGCGAAACGGCAACTGCTCGAGCAGCACCGTCTCGCCACCCTGTGGACGGCCGGCAGCGCGCCACGCAAGGATGAGACAAAACCCGTAGCTGGCAGCACCGAGAAGAATTTTGACAAGGGCAAGACTGACGAGGGGCAAACCCGTCGGCGAAGGGAGAAGCACAAGCAAACTAAACATCACCGCGCCTGCCAGGAGCGGGCGGGCGAGCAAGTGGAGGATGGTGCTGGCCTTGCCGCCGATCGCGCGGAACACCACCGCATAGTCGATGAGAAGAAACAGCGCGCAGGTCGCGCCAAACGCCCAGGCCACCGCCATCGGGCCACCCATGACAAAAGCGATGGCACACGCCGCCATCTGGCCGATGGCGCGCGCAAGCCAAAGCAAAGCCGAGACTTCGACCCGCCCGTAGGCGACCATGACACTGCGATGGAGTTCGGCGACGACGAGCGCGGCATTGCCGAATGCAATGACGGTCAGGAACGGTGTCGCATCGCTCCAACGCGCGCCCAAGGTCAGCCCGATTGCCTCGCTGGAAGTCGCGGCGAGGCCGAAGCCGACGGCGCTGGCGATCAGCAGAGCCGCACCGATCGCCTTTGCCGTCGCGTTGACGAACCAGTCTCCGCCAACATGGCGAACCCGCGCCAGCCCAGCGAGGAGAGGGCCGGCGACCGGGTAGACCGCTTCCGTAACAAAGACGCGGGCGAGGTCGCGGCTGACGTGGTAAAGCCCAAATGTTTCGCGATCCGAACCGCGCCGCACAACGAGCTCGTCGGATGACATGGCGAAATAGTTGGTCACTCCATGCAGCAGCGACCAGCCGGAAAAGGCAAGCAAAGAAGCCGAACCTTCGAGCCTCAGCCGCGGCCGGTACGGACGGAGGATGTGGCTTAGCATCGTGCTGATGATCAACGACGCCAGCCCACCCCAGATAATCCCCCAGTAGGAACGCCAAACCATAGCACCGATTGTGGTCAGCACCGCATCGATCACGCGCGTGGCCATGCCAAACTGCACAACGCGATCGAAGCGAAGCTCGCGCGACCACCACACACCGACCGGCGAACCGAAAGCGCCGAGCACGGAGCGAATCGCGGTGACGCGCAGGGCATCCACCAGGAGCGGCTCGTTCATCAGAATGGCCGCCGGCCAGGCGGCGAGAAAGGTGATCAAGGTGATGGCGGCGGAGAAGATAAGGTTCAGCGTCCAGCCACGATCGAGATCCTCACGACTGAGCTTCTCCATGCGCACGAGCTGGTCGAACACGCCATGCGCGCCGATGATGCCGACCAGGCCGTTGACCAGGGCGATGGTGCCGATCAGCCCGAAATCCTCCGGCGTCAGCACGCGCGCTTTCACCGCAAGCGCCAGGAACCCCACCACCCGGCTGAACAGGCGGAAGGAGAGGAACCATAGCGTGCCGCGGAAAACACGGGCCGGAATGTCGCGCGGTGCGACCGTTTCGCTCATGGCATGTCCCGGCTGCGCCGGCTTTTCTTGCCTCTGCACGTCGACCGTCTCGCCAACTCAAAGCCCGTGCGCTCTGCCACGCCCGACGTCTCAGCGCGCCTCGGCAATCGCGCCGGCGAAAACGCGATCAAGCCTGTCCCACGCAAAATCGCGCAAGAGGCGGCCAAGCCGGCACCACGTCCGCCGCAGGCCGACATAGTGCCGGATCCGCGACCGAAGCGGCGCGGCGCCAAGGCGCGGCTGGCCGGGGTCGATTTCCCAAGGATGCGTATAGAACACCACGGGTCCAGACCGGGCAGCCCGGCTGAGCAGCCTGCGATAGACCGGGTAAGGAAAGAGGCGGAACCAGCCACCGCCTGAACAGGGAAAAGGTCTGCCCGCAACGCGGGCCACCGACAGTGGCACCTCAACCACGCCCGAGGGGTCCGGGCGGAACGGGGCCTGCGGGGCATCAGGGTCGCCGTACAGATCGTGTTGGACAGGGTAGATCGAGGAAGAATAGGTGTGCCCTTCCTCCGCTAAAATAGCGTGCGCCCACGGGGTGCGCCGCGCCCCGATCGAAAAGGTGGGGGCGCGATAGCCGATCACTGCTGCGCCAGTGCAGTCCTCCAACACAGCTTTCGCGCGACGCACATCGGCGCGGAACCGATCCGGGCCAATCGCATGCACGAGTTCGTGCCCATAGCCATGGCTGGCGACTTCGTGGCCAGCGGCGGCAATGCGGCGCACCAAGTCCGGATGACGCTCTGCCACCCAACCGAGGACGAAGAACGTGCCTTGCACGCCGGCCGCAGCAAACAGGTCGAGCAGGCGATCGGTGTTAGCAACCACTCGCCGCGGCAGGGTTTCCCACTCGAGGCGCGGAATGACCTCGGCAAAAGCCTGGACCTGAAACCAGTCCTCGACATCGACGGTCAATGCATGGCGGTTCATCGACGTCATCGCCTCAAGTCGAGAGTAGCGAACAAGTCCATCAAGCGATTGAACACCCGCTCGCGCCGGGCAGACTGAATTTCAAGCAGCTCAACCCGTCGCGCCAAGTCAGCGACCACGGCGCCGTAGCCGGCCGGCGCATCGCTGGCGGAATAAAGCGAAGCTGAGGAATAAGGGCTCGCCAGTTCGGCGCGAAGCGGGGCTGTGCGCGCGTTGTCTGCCCCCGCAGACAGATCTTCCTCCAACTCTTGGGCGGTAAGGCGAACAAGCTCGGCGGTCAGCGTGTCGGCCTGCTCAAGGGCGCCGCCAAGCAAGACGCGTCCGCACAGCCTGTTAATCCGGCGCGGAATGCCCCCTGTGTGGCGATAAACCTCGTCGAGCGCGCCCTCACCCCAGGCCGGATGCCCAACCCAGCCGACCGCGCGCATCCGGTGCTGGACATAAGCCGCCGTTTCCTCCCGCGACAGACCCCCAAGATGGTAAGAGGCGAGCACACGCTGGCGCAGCTGGTCGAGGTCAGGGCTTGCGATCATCCGCCGCAGCTGCGGCTGGCCGAGTAAGATCGTCTGCAGAAGCGCCCGCCCGTCCTCTGTCACGTTAGACAGCATGCGCAGCTCCTCAAGCGCTGAGGGGGGCAGTGCCTGCGCCTCGTCGACGATGAGCAGGTGGCGTCGGCCAATCTTCTCCCCCGTCCGCAGCGCCTCCATGATGCCGCGCAGGATCGTGGCCTTCGGACCGTCCGCGGGCACTTCGAAAGCATCGGCGACCAAGCGAAGGAGGTCTTCGCCCGAGACTTGGCTCGTCATGATGCGCGCGATCCGATACGATTGGGGATCGAGTTCGGCGCAGAGCTTCTCAACCAGGGTTGTCTTGCCCGCGCCAACCTCGCCAGTGATCACGACAAATCCCTCACGCTGAGCAAGGCCGTAGACGAGATGGGCGTGGGCGCGATTGTGCACCGTGGAGGGAAAGTAGAGACGCGCATCCGGCGTCATGAGGAAGGGGTGGCCCGTGAAGCCGTAATACTCGATATACATCGGCCCAGCCCCTCCGCTTCCACGTCGCCCTAAAAGGTCTTGCGCAGGGACGCGACCACGAGGTTGCGATAGATCGTCTCGTCGCTGAAATCGTCGTCGCGCACGTCGAGGCGGTAGCTCAGGGCACCTGAGAGAGTGTCGGAGAACGCATGGCTCAGCACCGCACCTGCCCCGTAAAAAGTGCTGTCGCCGCTCCGCCCTTCGCCGACGCTGCGCACGCCGACCCGCGCGAAGGCGGTCAGGTTGGTGACTTCGTCGAGCGCGCGCGACCAGCTCAGTCCGACCGAGGTGCCTTCCGTCGCGACCTGCTGCCGCGAGCGAGGGTCGGCGGCGAAGGGCCGACGGTTCTCGTGGCTTAGCGAAAGGGTGAGCGTATCGCGTGCGAGCGTGTGCGAGATAGCGGCGGATACGGTGCGGGTGCGATAGAGCCCGTCTTGGAAGCCGAGCAGACCCGCATTGCCGCTGAGCGGGGCGGGTGCGCCGCTTGCGGTGAAGATCGGGTTACCGAAGGGGTCGAGCGTGGTTGTTTGCAGCAATTCAGCCGCGCGCAGGGCAGAGTTGGTCAGACGGTCGCTGTAGCTGGCAAAAAGCCGCGTGCGCGGCCCGAACAGGTTCGTCGCCCCATCCGCCCGCCACGCGTTATAGCCGTCGCGGCGGCCGTAGCGAACGGTGACCTCCGAAGTCTCAGAGGGCACGAACCGTGCACCCACACTCCAGAGCAGGCCGGAGATGTCGGTCTTTGGCACCGTGTTGAACTTCAGGCTCTCGTAGCCGACCTCTCCCAACACGAAGAGCCAGCGCCTCACCCCGTAGCCGGCACCGACTAAGGCCTCCCAACGTCCTGCGCCGTCGTAGATGCCGTCGCCGTCATACGTGGTGCCTTGCAGGGTACCGGTCAGCAGCAGCCGGCCGAAGTCTTCCCCGCTGGTAACCGTCAGGTAGCCGGTGTGCGACGTAAAACTCGTTGGGGTGAAGCTGCGCGCGCGGATGGGACCAAACACCGGATCGTCGATAAACACCGGGCGCGAACTGTCCTGGCGGGACTGGTCGGTCACAGCGAAGATATAGCCGGCGCGGGCGTTCGCGAGCCCGCCAAAGCGCTGCACGACGTACGGCGACACCGAGGCGGTGACGGTTTGGATCTGGTTGCGCCGCGCCCCGCCCACTGTGTCGTCGCCAAGGGCGCCAAACAGGTCGGTAGACGAAGCCAAGGCCCTCGCGTCGACAAACACCCGCTCCTGCACGACCGTGACCAGGGCCTGGGCCGTGCCCGTGTGCGTGATCCGATTTTCCGCGCTCTCCGAGACGTAAAGGGTCGCTGACGGGGCATAGGCGCCGGTGGCGGTCACTCGCGGCGTGTCAGCACGCACCAGGATCGCGGGCGAGATGGTGACGAACCCGTCGGAGCGTCGGTTTCGGGCGGTGAAGCGGATATTGTCGTCGAAGCCCACGGAGAGGCCGAGGCTCGGTTGAACAAACCAGCCGACCTGGTCGATAGGGGGCCTCTGTAGGGTCGTGAAAGGAAAGCCAAGGCCGCCTGGTCGTACGCCGAGCAAGGGCTGTGGTGCGGCGGGCGGGGAGGGGCGTGCCGGCGGGGCAGCCGCAGGGGCTGCGGCAGACGGAGGTGTCTCCGTTTGCGCCTCGGTTGGCGCCGGCGCGACCATAAGCCCAGCCAGGGCGAAGACGGCCGCAGCGCGCCTGCTCTGCCGGTGCAGAGCGGCGGGAGTGACGAAAAGCCGCATCGCGCGGGGCACCCGTCGCGGAGTGGGGTCAGAAGCGGTCGGAGGTCGGCGCGTGGTAGTCATCATATCCATATGCGCCGAAGGTGTCGTGACCGCGCAAGATCGAACGATTGAGGAGCAGCTGGATGTTCGGGCAGGTGTCAACGAGGTCCAGCGCCGCCTCGACCTCCGCCCGCTGCGTCGCCTGCGCCTGAACAACCATCACCACCTGTCCGACCATGGGGGCGAGAAGCGAGGCTTCGGCGGTCGCCAAGCAAGGCGGGGTATCGAGCACGAACAGGTGATCGGGATAGGTGTTGGCCAGCCGGAGCAGGGCTGCGCCGAGTGTTGCCGGCGGGGGGCTGCCAGGCCGCCCCATCCGCCCGTAGCCGAGCACGAGCAGACGGGGCACAGCTGTCGGCACGAACGCAGAGGCGATGCGGGTTTGCGGGTCGGCGGCGAGGCAGCAGAGGCCAGGCCGATCGCGCAGGCCGAGCTTGTCGGTGAGCGAGCCGGCCTTGCCGTCGCAGTCCACAAGCACCACGGTCCGTTGCGAGCCTTGAACAAGGGCTGCGGCCAAATTAAGCGAGGTGAAGGTCTTGCCCTCACCCGGCCGGGCGGAGGTGACCATGATGATGCGCCCGCAGCGGCCGTCCACCGAGGGGGTGGCACGAACCATGCGCAGCACCCCGTGTTGGACAACACTATACTCCTCAGCCAAGCGGTTCCGCGCCCCCTGGGCCGATCCGACCATCAGCCCCACGGCTGCCAAAGCCTCGCGCGGGATAGGCTCCGGCGCCAAGGCCTCCATGGGTTGGGCGGGCGCTGCAGAGCTCAGCGGTGGCACACTGGGCGAAGCTGCCGTCACCGTCCGCACGGCGGGTTGAACCGTCGAGTGCGCCACGCCCATGGCCTCGACAGCGCGTTCAACAAGATGCTGCCGCTCGCGACCAGCCGGACGAGGGGGAGGAGCGTTCATGTCAAGAGCCTGTTCACCAAGTCCGGCACGCGTTCGGCCAAGCGGTTCGGGTCAACGCCGAGAGCAACCGCGCCAAAGGCGCCGAGCAGGAGCAGCAGAGGCAGGGTGAACACGGCAACAGCAAGGCGAGTGCGCGGCGGGTCGGCGGCTGAGACGGCGCCAAGCACCGGCAAGCCGATCTGGCGCAGGTCCCGCACGGTGTAGAAGCTGCTATCGGCTTGGCCGAGCACGAAGGCGAGGGCCGCTCCCGCCCCGAGCCCGGCCGCCAGCACGCCCGCCAGCAGGAGAAGACGGTTCGGCGATTCAGGCTTGAGCGGCAGCACCGGTGGCTCGATCACCTCGAGCCGGACGCGATCAGCATCCCGTCGCGCTGCTGTCGCAATCTGCAGCGCCTCGCGCCGCGCGATCAGATCCTGATAGTTGCGCTGCAGGACATCGTAGTCGCGATTGATGTTGGCAAACTCGTTTTGCACTTGTGGCACTGAACGCAATAGGTTTTCGAGCCGCTCCACCCGTGTCCTCGTTTCTTCAATTTGGCGCTCGAGGGAGGCGATCTGGCCATCGAGATCGACAATGCGAAGACGAACCTGCTCAATAGTGTTGACCGGCGTGCCCTGCGGCCCCTGCGGCGCGACCCCCGCCTCGCCTCGCCCACTGCCGCGTCCACCCGTGCTGCGCAGCTGGGCAATGATGGACCGCGTGGCGACCACGTCTGGATGTTCGTCCGTGTACCGCAGAAGGAGTTCCTGCAGCGTGCGCTCGGCGGCGGCAAGGCGAGGGTCCGGCGCTCCGGCCACGCGAGGGCGCGGTGGGGCACGCTGCATTTCCTCATACTGCGCCTGGAGCAAGGCGCGGCGCTGCCGCGCATCTTCGAGTTCGCCCTGCAGGGTGTTCAGCCGTTCGCGTGCCTGGTCAAGACGGCTCAGCCCGCCCTGTTCCAGCGGCAAAAGGTCGAAGTAGCGGTTGCGGAACTCAATGCGACGCTGCTCCGTCGCCCGCAACTGCGTCTCGTAGTTGCGAATCTGCGCCTCGACAAAGCTCCGCGCTTGGTCGAGTTGCTGCCGGTCAGCCGCCGTTGCCGCTTCGAGGAGGAGGTTGAGAACGGTCTGCACGACGTCGCGGGCGACACGGGGGTCGTGGTCGACATATTCAATGCTGAACAGAGAGTTGCGGCCGCGGAAGGTCGAGATCTTGATACGTTCGCTGAGAGTCTGAATCAGCGCCTCGCGGTCCTGTGGCGTGCGCACGCGCAAGTCGAGATCGGTCCGCGCGATGATTCGCTCCAAGTTTGGCCGCGTCAAAAGGATCCTGATCAGGAGGTCAACTTGGCTCTGCGGTGAGTCGTCGACCGCGAGGTTGCGCAAGACGGCGCCAAGCACCGCATCGACGTCGACATGGACGCGCGCGGTGGCGCGGTACTGGTCGGGGATGCGCTGCACAACCGCCCAGCCAACAAGGCAGACGAGCCAAGCGACGAGCAGCGCCTTCCAGCGATGCTGCCAGCTCGCGGCGACCATGCGCCTCAGGATCTGTGTGATCTGATCCAAGGCCTCGACCCTCCTTCACGCGCCGCACGCAACAGGGCGGCGCGGCGCCATGGTCAGAACCGGCTCAGAACCAGCTCTGCGGAATGACCAGCGTGTCACCGGGACGCATCGGTAAGTCCTGCGACATATCGCCGTCCCGAAGCAGGTCGGCCAGCCGCACCGGGATCACCTGCACGGGACCGCCTGGAGTTTCGCGCCGAACGATTTCCGCCCGGTTACCAGCGGCGAAGCGGGTGAGCCCCCCAGCCTGGATCATCACGTCGAGCACGCTCATCCCCTCTCGGAACGGCACGGCAAGCGGCTGAACGGCCTCGCCCACAACGCGCACCTGCCGCGCCGGCGGACCGACGAAGGAGGTGACCAGCACGGTGACCGTCGGTTCGCGCACGAAGCGACGCAGTTCCCGTTCGATCTCACGCGCGAGCTCCGTCGGCGTGCGGCCAGCGGCGACCACATTCTGCACGAGCGGGGTCGAAATCCTCCCATCCGGCCGGACAGGAACCGTGGCAGACAGGTCCGGCAGGCGATAGACCTGGATCGCCAGCGTGTCGCCAGGACCGATCACATATTCCGGTGCATCAAAGGCCGGCAATTGCGGTCGGGTGTCGATGGTCGGGACCGGCACGCCGCCTGACTGGCCGCACGCCGCCAAAACGCCAAGGGCCAAGCCAACAACACCGAACCGCAGCACCGGGCGGGCTAAGCCACCGCCCCAAAGCTGATCCACCCCCCGCCGCAAAGGAGCTTGCAACCTGCCTGTCTGCATCGATCCCCCGTCCCACTCCTTTCCTTGCGCGCGACCCAATCCCGCCATCCGACTGGCTGCACCTAAACTGACCCGAGCTGCCCGTTTGCCCGTCACGCCATCACGCGAGCCTCACGCCGCGGCGCACCTATGGCACGGCTGAGGTTCCGCGTCACCGACGGAGGTCGCACGGCCTCTTCCCCCGACGCCTCTGTCGCTACTCTTGACACCTATCACAACCTCGGGCCGCGCGCCAGAACCATCCTGTCTCCCAAAAAATGAAACACGTCTGCCCCATGGTGCGCGCCAGCCCCATTCAGCACGACCCGCGGCGGACACGAAAAATAGATTATTTACAAAAATTTCATCGTTGCTTCGCGCGGATCGTTTGCGCTACCACTGCCGAGGGGGTCCGGTCCACGCCGCTCGCTCGCCGACGGCTCCGGGGGTCCACGAGGCTGAGGGTCCACGAGGCCGGGGGTTCACGGGGCCAAAGGTCCACGGGGCCAAAGGTCCACGGGGCCAAAGGTCCACGGGGCCAAAGGTCCACGGGGCCAAAGGTCCACGGGGCCAAAGGTCACAGGGGCCAACGGGCGGCCGGTCGAAAGAACGGTACGCCACCCAGGACGGTGAAACGCTGCGCATGGTCTCGGCTGGACTTCATCTTGCCGTCGCCATCGCCTGCCTGGTGTGGGCGGTCCTCGCCGCTGCCGCCGGCAAGGGTCGGGTTCCGCTCGCCCTCGCCCTGGCAGCAACCGTCACCGCAGCGTGGGCCGGGGCAGTCGCGCTCGCCCCAGTCGACCCTCTAAACGGCCTGCCCGCACTGGCAGAAGCGCTGCGCTCCCTCACCTGGCTTGGCACGCTCCTCGTCCTCTACCACCGCTATGCCGGGGCCATCGCAGTGCGCCCTGTCGCGCGCTTCACGGCCGCCGGTCTCGGCCTCGCCGCGGCGATCGGCATGGCCGCCTGGCTCACCCCTACCCCCTTCACCAGCCCCACGCTCGCCTCGCCCGGCCTAATCGGCCGCTTGGCCTTCGCTTTGCTCATCCTTCTCGCGGCCGAAAACCTGTTCCGCAACGTCAGCGAGGCAGCGCGCTGGCACGTCAACCTCCCCTGTATCGCCCTCGGCGGACTCGCCGCGATCGACCTGGTCGTCGCAGTCGATGCTGTGCTGAGACGGGAGTTCCTGCCCGCCCTGCTCGAGGCGCGGGCAGTGGTCGCCGCCGCCGCCCTCCCTCTCCTCGTGGTCGCCGCCGCGCGCGATCGACGCGTGCGGCGGGCGCTGCCGGTCTCGCGCACCGTCGTCTTCCACGCCGCCACGCTGATCGTGGGCGGGGTCTTCCTGCTCGCAGTCGGCCTCGTGGGCGAGGTCGCGCGACACATCGGTGCGTCCTGGGGTGAGGTGGCGCGGGCGAGCCTGCTCGGTTGCTCCACCATCGGCCTCGTCGTCGCGCTCGCCTCGCAGACCGTCCGGTCGCACATTCGCCGCCGCATCGTCGACAATTTCTTTACTGCCCGCTACGACTATCGACGCGAGTGGCAGCGCGTCCTCGCCACCCTGTCAGCGGCAGACAATACGGAAGAGCCTCTGCTGCGGGCGGTGCGCGCGGTGGCCGATGCGGTGGACAGCCCGGCGGGTGTGCTTCTCCTCGCAGATGACGGCTCAGACCCTTTCCTGCGTTGGCAAGTCTCCTGGAACCTGCCAGATTGCCCCTCGCTCAGGCTCCCCCGTGAGGGAGCATTCGCGCGCGCCCTGCGCGGTGGGGAGTGGATCCTCGACTGCGGGGAGGGTCACTGCACCGACCTGCCAAATGAGGCACCTCGCCCGATCTGGCTCGCCGTACCACTTCGGCACCCGCGCGAGGGCATGATCGGCCTTGTCCTCCTCGCCCCGCCGCGTGCCCCCTTCCCGTTGGATGGCGAAACCTTCGACCTGTTGCGCGCCATTGGCTCCGAGGTTGCAGTGTTCCTCTCCGAACGCCGCGCCGCCGAGCGGCTGGCCGAGAACCGCCGTCTCACCGACTATGCCAAGCGCTTTGCCTTCGTCGCGCACGACGTGAAAACCGTCGCCAGCCAGCTCCGCCTCCTGCTCGCCAATGCCGAGGACAATCTCGAGGACCACGAGTTCCAGCGCGACATGCTAGCCACCGTTCGGCTGGCCGCCGACCGTATCGACAGCCTACTCGCCCGCCTGCGCGGCCCGGCCGCAGCGACGAAGCCTGCGCCAGCGCACCCTCCCGCCTTGCTTCTCGATCCAGCAGAGCACCTGAGCCTGCTTGCCCGCCGGCACGGAAAACGCGTGCGCCTGACCGCTGAGGCCGGGCTTGCGGTCGCGATCACCGCCGAGGCGTTGGAGGCCGCCGTCACCCACCTGCTCAACAATGCTCTCGAGGCCTCGCCAGGGGATGCGCCGGTCGAGGTCGTGCTGCGCCGAGAGGGCGGGTTGGCTGTGATCGAGATCACCGACCGCGGCCCGGGAATGAGCGCAGAGTTCATCCGCGATGTTCTCTTTCGCCCGCTCAGCACGGCGGGTAAAGAAAAGGGCAGCGGCATCGGCGCATGGCAGGCGCGGGAATTGGCACGCGAGGCGGGCGGCGATCTCGAGGCCTTCAGCGTGCCAGGCCGTGGCACGACCATGCGCCTTAGCTTGCCGCTCGCACGACGCGCGCACGAACCATCGCCCCTGCCGCCGGAGGAGAAGGCGGCATGAGCAAGCCAAAGCTCCTCGTGGTCGAAGATGATGAAGGCCTCGCCATGCAGTACAAGTGGGGCTTCCCCGCTTGGCGCGTGGTCCTGGCTTCAGATCGTGCCACGGCGGAGGCCGCTGCCAGGCGGGAAAAGCCCCATGTGGTGCTGCTCGACCTCGGCCTGCCGCCGGATCCAGAGGGTGTCAGCGAAGGGTTCGCCACCTTGGCAGCGCTGCGCCAGCTCTCTCCAACCATGCCGATCGTGGTCTCTTCGGGCCAGGACCAGCGCGCGAACATGCTGCGCGCCGTCGCGCTCGGCGCCTACGACTTCTGCCCCAAGCCGGCCGATCTCGGCGTGCTGCGCATCGTGCTCGACCGCGCGCTGCGCCTGCGCATGCTCGAGGAAGAAAATCAGCGCCTCGCCGCTGCGCCGCGCGCCTCACCGATCCAGGGCATCCTCACCGCGGACGAGCGCATGCTCGCCATTTGCCGACAGATCGAACGTCTTGCTTCCGTCGCGGTTCCGGTTTTGCTGCTCGGCGAGTCTGGCACTGGCAAAGAGGCGCTGGCGCGGGCGCTGCATCACATGGGTCCGCGCGCAGACAAGCCTTTCATCGCCATCAACGCCGCAGCGATCCCCGAGACCTTGCTGGAAGCCGAACTTTTCGGGCACGAAAAGGGGGCCTTCACCGGCGCCATCCGCCAAGTCATCGGCAAATTCGAGCAGGCGAATGGTGGCACCCTCTTTCTCGACGAGATCGGCGATTTGCCACTTGCACTTCAGGCTAAGCTCCTCCGTTTTCTCGAGGAACGCACGATCGAGCGGCTCGGGGGGCGCACGCCAATCAGCGTCGATGTCCGCCTTGTCTCCGCCACCAATCAGCCGCTGGAGCAGCGGGCGGCCGAGGGCCTCTTCCGCCCTGACCTGCTTTACCGGCTGAACGCGGTGACGGTGCGCATCCCCCCCTTGCGCGATCGAGGGCAGGATGTGCTTCTGCTCGCCCGCGCCTTCCTTGCTCGCGATGCGCGCGAGTTCGGCCGCCGCCTGCGCGGGTTCGATCCCTCCGCCGAGGCTGCCCTGCTCGCCTACCCCTGGCCTGGCAACGTGCGCGAGTTGCAAAACCGGGTGCGCCGCGCCGTGCTGATGAGCGAGGGGCCTTTTGTTTCCGCCCTCGACCTGGAGCTCGAGGCGCCGGCCGAGGCGGCGAAGGACGAAGCTGCCGAGACAGGGTTCGACCTTCGCCTGGCCCGGCTGCGCGCCGAGCGCGAGACGATCCAAAAGGCCCTCGCCCATGCCGGGGGCAGCCTCACCCAGGCCGCCCGCCTGCTCGGCATCAGCCGCCCCACCCTCTACGCGCTGCTCGAGACGCACGGAATCGCCGTGCCAAAAGCAGAGACGCCGGCGACCGACCCGCTGGGCGCCGCCTAACGGAGAGAGAGACAGATGATCATCCGCTCTCGTGCCCCATTTTGCTGGGTCACCCTTGCCTTCGGCGCTCTCCTGCTCGCCGCGCCCGTCTCCGCCAATCCGGAGCGGGCCCGCGCGGCTGAGGCGAGGGGGGATCTGCGCGCAGCGCAAATCGAGTGGCGCAACGCGATCCGGGCCAATCCGAACGATCCCGCCCTCCGCGCTGCCCTGGCCCGGGTCTCGCTCGCCCTCGGCGACGGCGACACGGCGGAAAAGGAGGCCCGGGCGGCGCTGGAGCGCGGCCTCGACCGGCGCGAGGGCACGCTGCTGCTGCTTCGCGCCTATCTGCTACAGCGCCGGCACAACGAGCTTCTCCGCGACTTCCCCGTGTCCGAGGGCAGTGCGCCAGCCGAGGTGGCGGGGACCGTCGCTGCCTTCCGCGCCATCGCTCTCTTGGCTCTCGACCGTCGCGAGGACGCCAAGCGCGAGGCTGCGACCGCGGTGCAGCTCGCTCCCCGCCTCGTCGAGGCGCATCTCGCCCGGGCCTCGGTGGCCGCCGCGGAAGGCGACCGCGCCGGGGCCGAAGCCGCGCTCGATGCCGCCCTCGCCATCGATCCCGATCACGTGGAGGCTCTGAACCGCAAAGCGGCACTGCAGTTCGAGCGCGGCGAACTCTCCGCCGCGGTCGAAACCTTCGGGCGCATCATCGCGCGCGCCCCAGGCGATCCTTTGCCCCTCCTGCGCCGCGGCGAGGTGCTGATGCGGCTCGGCGACTTCGAGGGGGCGCGACGCGATGTGGCCGCCGGGCTCAGGCTTGCCCCCAACCTGCCGGTCGGGCTGCTCCTCGATGCCATGCTGAAAGTGCAGGCGCGCGACTTCCAGGGTGCCGACCAAGCGCTCAGCCGCATTCCAGGGCAAACCTTAGCCAACCTGCCAGACGGGCTCCTCGTGCTGGCGACGGTGAAGCGGGCGCTGGGCCAAACAGCACAGGCCGAAGATGCCGCCCAGCGCCACGTCGCGCGCCGGCCCGACGATCCGCGCGGAGCGAAGCTGCTCGCCACACTGGAAATGGAGCGCGGAGCGCCGGACGCTGCGGCCGGCACGCTCGCTCGCCTCGCACAGCGCGGGCGCGCAGACGCTGAGGCTTACGACATGCTGGGCCGGGCGCATGCTGCCATGCGTCGTCGGACGGAAGCGCGCGAGGCTTTTGAGCGCGCGGCCGAGCTCGCGCCGCAGGATCCCGGCATTCTGACCCGGCTCGCGGTCGCTCGCCTCGCCGTGGGCGAGACCGTCGCCGCTGCCGAAGCGGCCCGGGCCGCTCTTGCCCTCTCTCCCGACCAGAGGGGAGCGCGCGAGGTTCTGGCCTCCGCCGCCCTCGCGCTCGGCGATCTGGACACCGCCCAGGCCGAACTCGAGAAGCTCGGCCCTGAGGCTCGCCAGGGCGAGCTCGCCGGCATCGTCGAGGCGACCATCCGCCTGATCCGGCTTGATCTCGCTGGAGCGAAAGAGCGCTTCGAGGCGGTGCTGCGCACCCAGCCGGACAGCGTGCGCGCGCGGCTCGGCCTCGCCCGCATCGCCGCGATCGAGAACGATGCGGCGCGCACTGAGCGCATGCTTGCCGAAGTGCTGGAGCGCGACCCGGAAAACGCCGAGGCTTTGCGCAGAATTGCGACCGCAGCCGGTTCGGGCGGGCCGCACAGCGCCTCGGCGCTCGCCATCCTGGAGCGGACCTACGCCGCAAACCCGACCTCAAGCGCGGTCGCCCTCGCCCTTGCTGGGGCCTATCTGCGGCTCGGCCAGCCGACCAAAGCGGTGGAGGTGCTCGACTCGCCGGCCTGGCGCGATCGTGCCCGTACCACCCAGCATCTGATCGTGCTTGCCGAGGCCCGCGCCCAAGCTGGGCAGATGGCGGAAGCTGAGGCGGCGGCGCGGACCGCGCTCGCGCAGGACCCGCGCTCTTCGATCGCCCGCCGCCAACTCGCCACCCTGCTCGCCCGTCGCAACGAGGTTGGCGCAGCAGAGGCGGTGCTGCAGCAGGGGATCAGGCAGCAGCCGACGGATGGGCTGCTGCTGCAGGGGCTTGTCGAACTGGTGCGGGATGCGCGCGGGCTTGATGCTGCACTCGATCTCGCCGATTCGCTCGCACGGCAACGGGACACATGGCCGGCTTCGCTGTCCTTGCGCGGCACCCTGCTGATGGCGGCGAACCGGGTTGAGGAGGCGGCGGCAGCATACGAGGCGGCTTACCGCACCGCGCCTTCGGCAGCGCTGGCGCAAGCCCAGGCGGGAGCGTGGCAGGCGGCCGGTCGGCTGGACCGCGCCGCAGCGGCGCTCAAGGCTTGGCTCGAGCGCGAACCCGAGGACATCGGCACCCACGCCCTTCTGGCGCAGATCGAGATCCTTCAGGGCGAGACGAGTTCAGCCGAGACTCGCCTGCGCAAAGTGGTCGCCGCCCGGCCCGACGATGGTATTTCCGCCAATAACCTCGCCTGGTTGATCCAGGCGCGGGCGGAGAGCGAGACCGAGGCCGGCAGGGCCAAGCTCGCCGAAGCGCTTCGCCTTGCCGAGCGCGCCTATTTCCTCACCCCTACACCCGAGACCGCCGACACCTTGGGCTGGATCCTGTTCCGCATCGGCCGCGCGGATGCCGCGCTGCCCTTCCTCCGCCAAGCGGCTGCCGGGGCAGCGCAACGGCCGCAGCCCGATCCAGGCATCTTTGTCCGCTTCGCCCACGGACTCGCCGCGACCGGCGCGCGCGAGGAAGCGGTGCGCGTGCTCGAGCCCATCATCGCCGCCAATCTCCGCTTCGCCGAACGGGCCGAAGCGGAGGCCCTACTCGCGCGCTTGCGCCCCACCCCGCGCTAGCGCGGCACAAGCGGACGGCGCATCAAGCCCATGCTTCGCAGCATCGCCTTCACCGCGATTATTCTGCCGCTGCTCGCAGTAACCGCGTTCGGCAAGCCCTTCGTTGGCGTGCTGCTGTGGTCGTGGGTTTCGTTCATGAGCCCGCACCGCATGATCTATGGCTTCGCCTCCGACATCCCGTGGGCGATGGTCACCTTCCTCGCCACACTGATCGGTTGCCTGATCGCCCGCGAACCAAAGCGGCTGCCGCGCGATGCACTCACGGTCCTGCTCATCCTGTTCGCCATCGGCATCACGATCACCTCGCTTGCCGCCATCTCGTCGCCGGCACGGGTGTGGGCGCGCTACGACAAGGTGATCAAGATCATCGCAGGCGTGCTGCTAACGCGCGCTCTTGCCACCGATGCCAACCGCATCCACGCCCTGCTCTGGATGATGGCGATTTCGCTTGGTTTCTACGGTGTGCGCGGCGGCGGCTTCACGCTGTTGACGGGCGGGGGAAACCGCGTGCTCGGCCCGCGCGACACCATGATCGCAGACCGAAACCACCTTGCGGTGGCGTTGCTGTTCATCCTGCCGCTGATGAACCACCTGCGCGTGCAATCGAAGTATGCGGTCGTTCGACTCGGCCTCCTGGTGGTGATGGTGCTGACGCTGTTCGCCGCCATCGGCACACAATCGCGCGGGGCGCTGGTGGCCTTTGTCTGTGCCGGGTTTGTCCTGTGGCTGCGCAGCCAAGGCAAGATCCTCTCCGGCCTAGGCATCGGCATCGCCGGCGCAGCAGTGCTCAGCTTTATGCCAGAGTCCTGGGAACATCGCATGCGCACGATCCTCGACTACCAGGACGACGCCTCCGCCATGGGGCGGGTCAAGATCTGGGAGACTTCGCTTAGGATCGCCCTCGCCCGACCGCTCACCGGGGGCGGCTTCCAGGCGATGTACGAACAAAGGATCGTCGATCGCTTCACGCCCGGCGTACCCGCCCGCGCGGCGCACAGTATCTGGTTTGAGACACTGGGCGAGCACGGCTTCATCGTGTTCGCGATCTGGCTCGGCATCCTCGTCGCGGGGTTCGTCTACGCCGCACGCCTGGTTAGGCTTGGCCGGGCTGATCCCCGCCATGCCTGGGTCGAAACGCTGGGGCGGATGAGCCAGGTGTCTCTCGTCGCCTACGCTGCCGGCGGATCCTTTCTTTCGCTGCAATACTGGGACGGTTACCTCACCCTGGTCTCGCTGCTCAGCGCAGCGCATCAGCTTGTCGCTGTGCCGGCGGCGCAGCGTCAGGCCCAAACCACGGGCTGGCGGCAAGCGACGAGGTCTTTTGCCGTGCCCCCCGCGGCTCACGCGCCCAGACCCGCGCCAGCGCGGCCATCGGCAGGGACGTCGTGGCGCACGCGCGCCGCGCCGTGACCGTGCGATGAGCCTGCCCGCCGAGACTCAGGAGGGAGCATGCAGAGTGTCCTCTTCGGCCTCACCCTCATCGCTGTCGCCTGGCTGTGCCTCTGGGCTGTTCTTCCACCCGAGCGCAGACGAAACCTCTGGTTCCCCTTCGACCGAATCGAGCCGGATGGGGACGAGCCAAGACAGACCCCTTCGCCTGCTTACCGTCAGCAGCCTCTACCCAAACCCCGCCATGCCCAATCATGGCGTGTTCGTCGAGAACAGGCTCAGGCATCTCGTCGCCAGCGGTGAGGCCAGCAGCGTCGTGGTTGCGCCAGTACCCTGGTTCCCAGGTCGCGGGCCGAAAACAGGCACGATACCGGCGGAAGAATACCGCCATGGGCTGCGCTTGCTCCACCCGCGCTTCCTGGCTGTTCCCGGGCTTGGCATGGCAACCAACCCGATCACCTACGCGCGCGCGTTGGCCTCAGCGGTTAGACGGCTTCACGCCGAGGGGGAACGGTTTGACCTGATCGATGCGCACTACCTCTTCCCCGACGGGGTGGCGGCGGTGGCGGTGGCCCAGCGCTTCGGCCTGCCCGTTGTGCTGACCGCACGCGGCTCCGACACAAGCCAGTTCCCCAACTATTGGCTGCCGGGGTACATGATCCGCCGCGCGCTCGCTCGCGCCGACGGACTGATCGCGGTCAGTGCAGCGCTGAAGGAGGGGCTTGTTTCGCTAGGCGTATCTGCGGAGCGCGTGGTCGTTTTGCGCAACGGAGTCGATCTGGCCCTGTTCCGCCCGCCCTCAGATCGGGCTGCGCTCCGCCATGCGCTCGGGCTTGAGGGGCCGACAATACTCTCTGTCGGGCTGCTTGTGCCGCGCAAACGCCACCATCTAACGATCGAAGCCCTGTCGTTGCTTCCCGGTAGGCAGCTTCTGATCGCCGGCGAGGGACCGGAGCGCGCGCGGCTCGAGGCGCTTGCGGCGCGGCTTGGGGTGGCGGATCGCGTGCGGTTCCTCGGTTCGGTGCCGCACCGGGAGCTGCCCTCGCTCTACGCCGC
>CALLUO010000020.1 GCA_938010425.1 uncultured Elioraea sp. | reverse complement strand
CTGCTGCAGGCCTTCGGCCGGTACTCGCCTCTGGGCCAGGGCTTCGAGGCGCTGACTGGGCATTTGCTCGCCTTCTCCTTTGAGGGGCTTCTCGTCGCCTTGATGCTGGTGAACATTCCGTTCTCGTTCCAGCCGATCCAGCGCGCGTTCGAGAATATTGAGCCCTCGGTGCGCGAAGCGGGCGCCGTGTGCGGCTTGTCGCCTCGGCAGGTGTTCCTGCGCATCGAACTGCCGCTTGCGTGGCCAGGAATCGTGACCGCCCTTGTCCTTACCTTCGCCCATACTGTGGGCGAGTTCGGCGTGGTGCTGATGGTGGGGGGGTCGATCCCAGGCGAGACGAAGACGATTGCGATTGCGATCTACGACCGCGTGCAGGCTTTCGATGATCGTTCCGCCAACATCATGGCTCTGACCCTTCTTTGCGTGTCCATCGCTGCGCTGGGTATCACCAACACGCTCTCGCGCCGGATTGGCAGACGCCGTGGCTGACACTCTCTCCTCTGAACGCCTGGCTGTCTGTGCCGAGACGGGCCGCGAGGTTGTCACGTTCGAGGCGCGCACGGCGAGCCCGATCCCGCTCGACCTCGCCTTCTCCTTGCGCGCGGGCGAAGTGACTGGCCTGTTCGGCGCCTCCGGGTCTGGCAAGACCACGATTTTGCGCACCATTGCGGGCCTGTGGTGTCCAGCCAGAGCGCGTGTAACGTGCAACAGAGTCGTTTGGTACGACTCCGAACGCCGGATCCACGTCCCGCCGCACCGGCGCAGAGTGGGGCTCGTTTTTCAGGACTACGCGCTTTTTCCGCACATGACGACAGCTGCGAACGTAGCAGCAGCGCTGACCCATCTGCCCAAGGCGGAGCGCGAGGCAAGAGCGCGGGCTTTGCTCGCGCTTGTCGGTCTTCAGGGGTTCGAACAGAGACGGCCGGCAGAACTCTCGGGCGGGCAGAAGCAGCGCGTGGCGGTGGCGCGCGCTCTGGCCCGCGACCCCGAGGTGCTTCTGCTGGATGAACCTTTCTCGGCTCTCGATCGTGCCGTGCGCGTTGCGCTGTATCGGGAGATCGAGGCTCTCCGAACCCGGCTCGCTTGCCCGATCGTTCTCGTCACACATGACTTCGAGGAAGTGGCGCGGCTCGCTGACCGGGTGATTGTGCTGCAGCGGGGGCGGATGATTGCCGAGGGCGATGTTGGCACGATCTCCGCGCGCGCTGACATCCCGATCATCGCCGCCGCCGCTGAGGCCGGCACGGTGCTGGTCGCCACCCTCGTCGAGGTGCTGCAGGAGAGGCGCCTTGCCGTGCTTGACACCCCGGCGGGGCGGCTTCTCGCCCCGCTGTTCGATGCTGCACCCGGCGCGCGGCTTCGCGTCCGCATTCCCTCCCGCGACGTGATCCTGGCCGACCGTGTGCCGGAGGGCCTTTCCGTGCATAACGCTCTCCACGGCACGGTGGCTGAGATCGCGCCGCGACCGGGAGCCGTGGCGGATGTCGCGGTCGCGGTCGGCAATGCGCTTCTCCGCGCCCAGGTGATGGAGGATGCGGTGGCGCGACTTGGTCTGGCACCGGGCCGCCCTGTTGTCGCGCTCGTGAAGTCGGTCGCAGTCACCGTTCCCGGCGCATGAAAGGGCTGATGGAAGCAACCGCTTGGGGGGTGCCGGTCGGTTTCCTCGGCGGCCTGATCGGGCTCGGTGGCGGCGAGTTCCGCATTCCCGTGCTCTTGCGCCGCTTTGGCCTTGCGCCCAGCACGGTGGTGCCGCTGAACAGCGTCATTAGCCTTATTACCCTCTGTTCCTCGCTTGTGTTTCGGGCCGGCAGCTTAAGCCTCAGCCCCCTCCTGCCGCACCTCGCCGACATCGCGGCGCTAACCGCCGGCGGCCTGGTCTCTGCCCTCGTGGGGGCGGGGCTGGTGGCACGGCTGTCAGACCATCGTCTGCATCAGGCCATTCTGGTGCTTCTCGTCGGCCTCGGGCTTCTGCTCGTGGTCGAGGGGTTGGCGTCAGCGGATATCCGCCTTGGCGTGCTGCCTGACAACAACGTGGCGAGGATCCTCGTCGGGGTCGGGCTCGGGGCCGTCATCGGCCTGATCGCGACCCTTCTCGGTGTGGCGGGCGGGGAGCTCATGATCCCTACCCTCGTCTTCATCCATGGGCTCGACGTGAAGGTGGCGGGGAGTGCGAGCCTCGCCATCTCCATGGTCGTCGTCGCCTTTGCCCTGCTGCGCTACCGTGTTCTGGGTCGGCTTCCTTCCCGCGATCATGTGGTCGGCATTGGTGCACCGATGGGGCTCGGCAGCATCGCTGGCGCCGCCTCTGGCGCGGCGTTGGCGGCTTTCGCTCCGTCCTCTTCGCTCAAGGTTTTGCTTGGCCTCGTCCTGCTCGCCGCCGCCTGGGTCTCGGCGCAGCGCTAAGCGCCTACCGTGTGGCTTGGCCGGTTGTGCTACAGGAGCCTCAGTCTCGTCGAAGGGGGAACCTGGGCGTGCCTATCACCGAATACCGGGAAATTCGGTTCGACATCGAAGCGCTGCGCTGCGCCCTCAATGCCCATCTTGCCGCCGTCAGCCCGCCAAGCCTGCCGCCTTCGGGTCAGGTCGGCGACATTGCCATCGCCTCGCGCGAGCCGGTACAACTTCGCATCGAGGTGCACCTGCCCGGGGCCAAGCCGCGGCAGACGGTGGTGGAGGAGACCGAACTCGCCGCTGTGCTGATCCGCGAGTGCCTTGCGCGCTCGATCAAGCTTCCGCGGAAGGCGCTGAAAAAGCTGAGGGCCTTTGACGGCGGGGTGGCGCTTCTGCTGGCGTTGCCCGATACCATCGTCGCAAAACCGATCGCCTGAGCCTGGCGGCTGTCGCAGTGCGGCCGGGCAAGGGGAGCGTCGAGCGCGGATGTCTGTCACCCCGTCTCCCATGCTCGCCCAGTGGTTCGCCGCCAAGGCCGACCACCCGGACGCTCTGCTCTTCTTCCGCATGGGAGACTTTTACGAGCTCTTTTTCGAGGATGCCGAACGGGCGGCCGCCGCTCTCGACATCGCGCTGACCACACGCGGCGAGCACGCGGGTCGTCCGATTCCCATGTGCGGCGTGCCGGTCGTCAACCACGAGCCTTATTTGGCAAGACTGATTCGCAAAGGGTTTCGGGTGGCCATCGTCGAGCAGACGATGACCCCCGAGGAGGCACGGCGGGCCAAGGTAAAGGGCCCTTTGCCTCGGGCCGTGGTGCGGCTCGTCACCCCCGGAACGGTGGTCGAGGAGACCATTCTGGAGGGGGCGCGGCCCAACTGGCTCGCGGCGACGAATGGGGCGGCGCTGGCTTGGCTTGACATCTCGACGGGAAGCTTCGGCGTGCGTTCGGCGGCAGGCCAGGCCCTCGCTGCTGCTCTTGCCGCGCGCGATCCGGCCGAACTTTTGGTTCCCGACACTTTGCTTTCTGACCCTCTGCTTGCCGAATGGCGTGACCGTTGCGTCGCCCTGCCGCCAGCGCGTTTCCGCGCCGATCTAGGGCAACGCGCGCTCGAGGCAGCGTATGGCCTGGCCACCTTGGACGCGATGGGAAGCTTCGGGCCAGACGAGCTCGCAGCTGCCGGCGCGTTGGTGGACTATGTGCGCGCGACCCAAGGGGGGGCGCTGCCCAGGCTTGCCCCGCTCGTCCGCGAGGCCGACGGCACGACGATGGCGATCGACGCCGCAACCCGGCGCAACCTCGGCCTCGACCCTTCCGCGCCCGACAGTCTGCTCGCCGCGATCGACCGTACGGTGACCGCAGCCGGGGCGAGGCTTCTCGCCTCCCGGCTCTCCGCCCCGTCCACACTGCGGGCGGTGATCGAGGCGCGGCTGGATGCGGCTGGCTTTTTCCTCGCCGCCCCCTTTTGCCGGGCTAAGATGCGGGGGGTGCTGAAAGGCGCTCCCGACATGGCGCGGGCACTGGCGCGGATCGGTCTCGGCCGAGGCTCACCGGCTGATCTCGCCGCCATCCGCGACGGACTCGCTGCCGCCCGCGCGGTCGCCTCCGCCTTGGCTGAGGCCGCCCTGCCGCGTCCGCCCCTTATCGCCTCGGCTGAACGCGCCCTTGACCCTGCCCCAGCCCTCGCCGAGCGCCTGACCCGCGCGCTCGTGCCACGCCCTCCGGCCCGTGCGGGGGAAGGGGGAGCGATCAACGCCGGGTTCGATCCCGCTCTCGACCGCGCGCGTGCTTTGCGCGACGACAGCCGCAAAGTCATTGCCGCTATGGAAGGCGAGCTGAGGGCGGCGACGGGTATCGCCGCACTGAAGATCCGCCATACCGTCCAGCTCGGCTATTTCCTGGAGGTTCCCGAAGCCGTCGGTTTGCGGCTGCGCGAGAGCCCCCCGCCTGCTCTTCCAGGGCTTGCCCATCGCCAGACCATGGCGGGAACGATGCGCTTTACCACCGAGGAGCTCGCTGCTCTCGATCGCCGTATCGTCGAAGCCGGCGCTGAGGCCGAGGCGCGCGAGGCAGCCATCCTCGCCGAGCTTGCCGCTGCTGTGCAGGCTGAGGCGGAGCCGATCGCCGCCTGCGCCGAAGCGCTCGCAGCACTCGACCTCGCCGGTGCCACCGCCGAACTGGCGGAACGCGAGGGCTGGGTTCGGCCCGAGATCACCGAGGACACGCGCTTCGCCGTCGCAGCCGGCCGCCATCCGGTGGTCGAGGCGGCGGTGCGCAAGGCAGGCGGCACATTCATCGCCAACGGGGTCGACCTCTCGCCGGGGTCGCGCCTCTGGCTGGTAACAGGGCCGAACATGGCGGGCAAGTCGACCTTTCTTCGCCAAGCCGCCATCCTCGCTGTGCTCGCCCAGGCCGGGCTTTATGTGCCGGCGGCCTCAGCCCGCCTGGGCATCGTCGATCGCCTCTTTTGCCGAGTCGGGGCGGCGGACGATCTCGCCCGCGGGCGATCGACCTTCATGGTTGAGATGGTGGAGACGGCCACCATCCTCAACCAGGCCACGCCGCGTTCGCTCGTCATCCTCGACGAGTTAGGCCGCGGCACCGCGACCTGGGACGGGCTCGCGCTCGCTTGGGCGGTGCTGGAGGCGATCCACGACCGGCTGCGCTGCCGTGCCCTGTTCGCAACCCATTTCCACGAACTCACCGCGCTTGCTCCGCGCTTGCCGGAACTGAAGCTCGTGCGCCTTAGGATCAAGGAGTGGCGCGGCGAGGTGGTGTTTCTTCACCAGGTAGAAGAGGGTGCTGCCGACCGCTCCTACGGGTTGCATGTGGCGCGCCTAGCCGGGGTTCCGCGCGAGGTGGTGGCAAGAGCGCAGGCTGTGCTCTCGGCGCTGGAGGAGAGGGCGCGCGGGCTTGCTCCGCTCGCCGAGGAACTGCCGCTGTTCGCCATCCGTCCGGCCGCGGTCCCTGCCCAGCCTGACGAGATCAGGCGCATTCTCGCCGAGACGGATCCAGACACGCTCAGCCCCCGCGAGGCGCATGCGCTTCTCGTGCGGTTGAAGGCGCTCGCTGGCTGAGCCCCTGTCTCTCCCCCTTCTTCGCGATCGCGAAATCAGTCTACAGTGGCGTATGGATCAGAGTGTGGGCGGTTTCGTTGCCACTGCCGACGCGGCCGACCCCGCGGGCCGCCTCGTCTGCGACGACCTTCGGGCCGAACTCGCCACGCTCCGTTGGTCAGACAGCGGGGCGCCGCGCGACCGTGCCCTTGCCCTCTTTCGCCGTGCGCTTGGGCGGATTCAAGCTGACACCAAGGCGCGCTTCGAGGCTGGCTTGCGCGGTCTTGAGGCTGCGCGCCTGCTTGCGGCGCGGATGGCTGAACTCACGCGGACGCTACACGACTGGGTGACCGAACACGTCTTCCCCCCTGGCATCGTCTCCTCAGGCGAGGCACTGGCAGTTGCGGCCACCGGCGGCTTCGGCCGCGGCGTGCTCGCCCCCTTCTCCGACCTCGACCTCCTGTTCATCACACCGTGGAAAGAAACGCCGCGCCACGAACAGGTGGTCGAGTTCATGCTCTACTTCCTATGGGATCTCGGGCTAAAGGTTGGCCACGCCACGCGATCGGTGGACGAGTGCATGGCGCAGGCGCGCAGTGACCAGACCGTGCGCACCTCATTGCTCGATGCCCGCTTTTTGGCCGGCGACCAAGCTGTGTTCGACGCGTTCTCGGAACGGTTCCGCGCTGATTGCGCTTCTGCCGGTGCCGCCACCTTCTTCGCCGCGAAGCGCGCTGAGCGCGCCGAACGCCATCGCCGCTTTGGCGATTCGGCCTTCCTGCTTGAGCCCAACGTCAAGGACGGCAAGGGAGGCCTGCGCGACCTGCAGACCTTGTTTTGGATGATGCGGCACACCTGCGGCATCGCGCGCTTCGAAGACGCCGCCGACCCGTCCCTGCCGTGCGGTCCGTTGATGACCGAGGACGAGGTGTGTGTGTGGCGTCGCGCGGCAAACTTCCTGTGGGCGGTGCGCTTTCACCTCCATTACGCGACGGGGCGCGCCGAGGAACGCCTCACCTTCGACCTGCAGCCGGTGATCGGCGCGGCCATGGGCTACACCCGGCACGGGTCACAGCAGGGGGTGGAGCGCTTCATGAAGCACTACTTCCTCACGGTGCGCGAGGTCGGCCGCCTCAGCTTGACCATCGAACCGGTGGTGGCGCGCGTGGCGTTCGGCCCGCCGGCAGTGCGTCACGAGACTCCGCCGGCCCTTGCCGCCCAGGGCTTCGCGCTTGAGGAGGGCAAGATCACCCTCGCCGAAGGCAGGAGTTTCGCCACCGAACCGCTGTTGCTGTTCCGAATCCTCGCCGCCGCGCGCGACTCGGGGCGCGAAATCCACCCGCTTGCTCTGCGCAGCATGGTGCAGCAGGCCCGACTCGCCGCCCGTTTGCGCCAGGATGCGGAGGCGAACGCGTTGTTCCTCAATCTTCTGAGTTCGCCGAAGGCGGATGGGGCGAACTGGCTCGCCACCATGAACCTCACAGGCCTGCTTGGCGCTTTTATACCGGATTGGCGCCGCATCGTCGGGCAGATGCAGTTCGACAGTTATCACACCTACACTGTGGACGAGCATACGGTTGAAGCGGTACGCGTGCTCAACCAGCTCGAACGCGGCGAGCTTTCCGCCATTGCTCCCGTGGCCACCGCCGTCATCGGCCAGGTCCAGTCGCGGCGCGCGCTCTATGTCGCGATGCTGCTGCACGACATCGCCAAGGGCCGCGGTGGGGACCATTCCGAACTTGGCGCGCAGATCGCGCAAGAACTCGGGCCGAGGCTGGGACTCACCGCCGAGGAGACGGAGACGGTCTCCTGGCTCGTGCTGCACCACCTGGTGCTAAGCCAGACCGCCTTCCGCCGCGATATCGACGACCCGAAAACCATCCTCGACCTCGCCGAACTCGTGCAAAGCCCCGAGCGCCTTCGCCTCCTGCTCGCTTTGACAGTGGCTGACATCCGCGCCGTTTCTCCCAAGGTGTGGAACAACTGGAAGGCGACACTCCTGCGCGAGATCTACTGGCGAGTGGCGGAGGTTCTGGCAGGCGGGCTCAACGTGCCCGAACGCGACCTCCGCGTGGCCCGCGCCCGCGAGGCTGCTGATGCTGCACTTTCTGCCGAAGGCTGGTCGGAGGCCGATCGCCGCCACTACCTCTCCCTCGGATATCCGGCCTATTGGCTCGGTTTCGACCCAGCGACACATGTGCGCCACGCCCGCATCATCCGCGAGGCGGAAGCGTCCGGCTCAAAGCTCACCGTCACCACCTGCGTGCTGCCAGACCGCGGCGTGAGCGAGGTCACTGTCTACACCACCGACCATCCTGGTCTGTTCAGCAAGATTGCGGGGGCTCTCGCGCTTGCCGGTGCTTCGATTGTCGATGCGCGCATCCACACCATGACCAACGGCATGGCGCTCGACACGTTCTGGATTCAGGACGTTTCAGGAGGGGCTTTCGATGCGCCGCATCGGCTGGCGCGGATGAGCGTGCTGATCGAACAAGCCCTCTCGGGTCGTCTGCGCGTTGCTGAAGAAATCCGCAAAGCGCGCCCGCCTTCGCCGCGCACGCGCGCCATCCACGTGCCGCCGCGTGTCGTCATCGACAATCACGCTTCTGCTACCCACACTGTGGTCGAGGTAAACGGGCGCGACCGGCCGGGGCTGTTGCACGACATCACCGCCGCGATGAGCGAACAGGGGCTACAGATCGCTTCCGCCCACGTCACCACTTTTGGCGTGCGCGCGGTCGACGTGTTCTACGTCAAGGATGTGTTCGGGTTAAAAATCGAGAACGAGCGCAAGCTCGCTCAACTTAAAGAGGCTCTGCTTGCCGCGCTCGAACCGCCAGCGCAGCAGGCAGCGGACTCAGCTGAGCGCAGCGCCGCCTGACCGCTTCGGACGCTAGGTCCCCGGATGATCCGCGCCGTCGTCACCGTCGGTGGCTGGACCGCCGCCTCGCGCGTTCTCGGTTTCGTGCGCGACATCCTGGTCGCCGCCGCGCTCGGCGCCGGGCCGGCGGCGGATGCATTCTTCGTTGCCCTCAAGCTGCCCAACTTCTTCCGCCGCCTCTTTGGCGAGGGCGCGTTTGCCGCCGCGTTTGTGCCGCTGTTTGCCGGCACGCTTGCCGCCGAGGGCCGGGAGGCGGCGCGTGGTGTGGCGGAAGGCGCGCTCGCCGCGCTGGTTTTCGCCCTCAGCCTGCTCACGCTTATCGCCATTCTGTTCATGCCGCAGGCGATGATGCTGCTTGCCCCCGGCTTCCTGGACGATCCGGTGCGCTTTCCGCTCGCTGTCGAACTGACGCGCATCACCTTCCCCTATTTGCTGCTCGTTTGCTTGGTTGCGGCGATGTCGGGCGTGCTGAACGGGCTCGATCGTTTTGCCGCTGCTGCTGCGGCGCCAATCCTGTTCAATCTCGCGCTTATCGGCGGCGTTCTCATTGCGCAAGGAACCGGCGGGTCCGTGGCGCACGGGCTCGCGTGGGGCGTGGCGGCGGCGGGGGTGCTGCAGTTGGTCGCCCTCGCCGTGGCGCTCGATCGCGCCGGCCTGCCGCTCGGCCTTCCGCTGCCGCGCCTTACCCCGGAGGTGCGCCTCCTGCTCCGCCGCATGGGACCGGGCGCGATCGGTGCCGGGGTCACGCAAATCAATCTGATGGTGGATGTGATCATCGCCTCCTTCTTGCCGGCAGGCGCGATCGCCTTTCTCTACTACGCCGATCGGGTGAACCAACTCCCGCTTGGCGTCATTGGCACTGCGGTGGGCACGGCCGTGCTGCCTAGGCTGTCGCGGGAGGTGAGAGCAGGCGAGGCGACGGCGGCGGTCGCAACGCTGAACCGCGCGATCGAACTGGCGTTGCTGCTCACTGTGCCAGCCGCTGTTGGCCTTGGCATCGCCGCCGGGCCGATCATCGCTGTGCTGTTCGGCCGCGGCGCCTTCGGCGAGGGGGACATCGCCGCCACCGCCGCTGCCCTTGCCGCCTACGCTGCGGGGCTTCCCGCCTATGTGCTGGTGAAGGTTCTCGCCCCGGGCTTCTTCGCCCGCGGCGACACGCGCAGCCCTGTCGAGATCGCGGCGCTGTGCGTGGTGCTCAACATCGCGCTTAACTTCGCTTTGATCGGGCCTTTCGGCCATGTCGGTATCGCGCTTGCCACCGTCATCTCCGCTTGGGTGAACGCGGCCTTGCTCGGCTGGCGCCTCTCCTGTCGCGGCCAGTTTGTGCCCGACCGCAGGCTCATGCGCTTCATCTCCCGCCTGGGTGTGGCCTCGGTCGCCATGGGCGGGGTTGTTTGGGCGGGGGAGAGCATGTTCTTTACCGACCTCCTTGCCGCGCGCGGCCTGCGCTGGGCTGGGCTTGCCGGGCTGATCGCGTGCGGGGTCGGCGCCTTTGCCCTCGCCGCCATAGCGCTTGGGCTGGCCGAGCCGCGCGAGGTTCTGCGGCAGATCCGCGCCCGCAGGGCTTGACCGCGCGACCGCTCGGCCCGATCAGGCTTCCCACCCATCCCCTCCATCAGGACGGACCAAGCGACGTGACCAGCCACGCCAAGCCGCTCGCGCGCATCTTCTCCGGCGTGCAACCGACCGGAAACTTGCACTTGGGCAACTATCTCGGCGCCATCCGCAACTGGGTGCGTCTGCAGCGCGACCATGAGTGCCTGTTCTGCGTCGTCGACCTGCATGCCATCACCGTGTGGCAGGAGCCGGCCGAGCTTCGTCGCGCCACCCTCGAGGTCGCCGCCGCGCTGATCGCCTGTGGCATCGATGCGGAGAAGCACGTCGTGTTCCATCAGTCCGCCGTGCCGGCGCACGCCGAGCTCGCCTGGATATTCAACTGCGTCGCCCGCATCGGCTGGCTCAACCGCATGACACAGTTCAAAGAGAAGGCGGGCAAGGACCGCGAGAACGCTTCTGTCGGGCTCTATGCCTATCCCAACCTCATGGCGGCCGACATCCTGCTCTACAAGGCAACGCGCGTTCCCGTAGGCGAGGACCAGAAGCAGCATCTCGAACTTGCCAATGACATCGCGCAGAAGTTCAACCACGATTACGGCCGCGCCGTTTTCCCGCAAATCGAGCCGCTGATCCTCGGCCCGGCTGCGCGCGTGATGAGCCTGCGCGACGGGACGAAAAAGATGAGCAAGTCGGACGCCTCCGATCAGTCGCGCATCAACCTTACCGACGATGCGGATGCGATCGCGCTAAAGATCCGCCGCGCCAAGACCGACCCTGAGCCGCTGCCACACGACGTGGCGGGACTCGCGGGAAGGCCCGAAGCGCGCAACCTCGTCGGCATTTACGCGGCACTCGCCGACCTTGATCACAGCGCCGTGCTGGCTGAACACGGTGGCAAACCCTTCTCTGCCTTCAAGGCGGCGCTGACTGACCTGCTGGTCGCCGCTTTGAGCCCGATTGCGGCCGAGATGCGCCGGCTGCTCGCTGACCGGGGTGCGATCGAGGCAGTGCTGAGGCGTGGCGCCGAGCGAGCGGCGGCCCTGGCCGCGCCGACGATGGCCGAGGTCCAGGAGACGGTCGGCTTCATCCGCCTCTAACCGGCCGGGGCGAAGGGGTTGACGGTAGGGCGGGCCAGTCGTGCGGCCTGCGCATCGCAAGATTGCGAACGTCGTCAACCTCTCCTTCGTGTTGCCCTGATTAGGTGTTGCGTTGCGTCCGCGGTCGCGTAGGGACGCAGCCGGGCAGGGGTCGGGGTCGATGCAGGTCTATCTGCCCATCGCCGAGATGTCGGTCGACGGTCTGCTGATCGTGGGCATCGGGCTCGCTGTCGGCCTGCTGTCCGGGCTGTTCGGGGTGGGCGGCGGCTTTCTGATGACGCCGCTCCTCATCTTCATCGGCCTGCCTTCGGCGGTTGCGGTGGCGACTTCGGCGAACCAGACCATGGGGGCCTCGATCTCGGGCCTTATGGCGCATTGGCGGCGTGGAAACGTGGACGGCAAGATGGGCATGGTGCTCACGCTCGCCGGGCTCGCTGGTTCGGGGTTCGGCGTGCAGGTGTTTGCCCTCGTCAGACGCGTCGGCCAACTCGACCTCGTGGTCTCTGTCTTCTACGTCGTCGTGCTGGGCATTCTCGGAGCGCTGATGGCGGCGGAAAGCGCGCGGGCCTGGCTGAGGCGCCGGCGCAAGATTCCGCGGCGACTGCACGAGCATTTCTGGATGCACGGCCTGCCGATGAAGATGCGCTTCCGCAAAAGCCGTCTTTACATCAGCGTCGTCCCGCCCGTTGCCATCGGTTTCGGCATCGGCTTCCTCTCCGCCATTATGGGGGTGGGTGGGGGGTTCATCCTTGTCCCTGCGATGATCTACCTGCTGGGGATGCCGACGAGTGTGGTCATCGGCACCTCCCTGTTTCAGGTGGTGTTTGTCACTGCTGCCGTTACCGTGCTGCAATCGGTCAGCACGCAGTCGGTCGATGTCATCCTGTCTTTGTTGCTGATGGTGGGTGCGGTGGCAGGGGCGCAGTTCGGCGCGTCGATGGGATCGCGCCTGCGCGGCGAGGAGACGAGGGGGCTGTTGGGCCTTCTCGTGCTCGCGGTCGCAATCGGCCTCGGCTACACGCTGGTGCGCACGCCGGAGGCGATGTTCGTGCTGGAACCGATCCGATGACGCGGGTCGTGCTCGCCCTTCTCGGCTTGCTGCTCGGCGCCCTGCCCGCGCGCGCCCTAGTTGCCGAGCTGTCGCAGCGGGAGATCGCTGTCAGCACCGGCTTCACCGGGGCAGAGCTGATCGTTTACGGGGCGAAGGATACGATCCCAGCCGACATCGTGGTCGCCGTGCGCGGGCCACAGGCGCCGGTTGTCGTTCGGCAGCGTCGGCGCGTTGCGGGCATTTGGCTGAACGGAACATCGGTACGCTTCGACACCGCGCCTGGATACTATGCTGTCGCCTCGACCCGACCGCTCGCCGAACTCCTGTCGGAGGCGGAACGACGGCGTCTTCGCCTCGGCCTCGATCTGCTTCCGCTGCGGGCGAGCGAACCGGATCTTGGGGACGGGTTTCGGCACGCCCTGATCGAGCTCAAGCGCGACCGCGGCCTTTATCGGCAAGCGGAGAGCGGGGTGAGTGTGACCGGCGAACGCCTGTTCGCCACCCGGATCCTCCTGCCACCGACCGTCCCGCCAGGGCTCTATCTTGTTGACGTGCTCGGGGTTCAGGGTGGACGTGTCGTCGCCTCGCGTGACCTCGCCTTCAATGTCCGCCGGGTGGGAACCTCGGCCGAAATCTGGCGGTTTGCCCACGCTTATCCCTGGCTGTACGGCTTTGCCGCTGTGGTCGCCGCCGCCGTGGTTGGCTGGGCCGGCAGTGTGGTGTTTCGCCGCGGCTGAAGCCGTGTAGGCTGGGGGAGAGATGAGCGAGGAGGCGGGGCGTGAACGACAGGAGGTAGGGCGGCGGGAACGGCTGTTCCTCGTCGTTGTCGACGACAGCCCTGAACGCGCTGTCGCGCTGCGCTACGCCGCCTTGGCGGCAGCGCGCGGCGGGGGACGGGTCGCCCTCCTGCGGGTCGTTGAACCTCCAGGGCAAACCGAATGGGCCGGAGTGGCCGAAATGATGCGCGAAGAACGGCGTGCCGAGGCCGAACAGCTGCTGCAGGGCCTTGCCGCAGAGGTGAACCGGATCGCGGGGTCCGTTCCCATCCTTTACGTGCGCGAGGGCGAAGCACGCGACGAGCTGATGAAACTTCTGGCGGAGGAACCCGCGATCAGCGTGCTTGTTCTTGCCTCCTCCACCTCCTCTGATGGACCAGGGCCCCTGATCACGGCGCTGACAGGCCGCTACAACCGCCTCTTGCGCACACCGCTCGTCATCGTGCCGGGGAGCCTTAGCGACCAGGAATTGGAGACTGTCACCTGAGCGTGCTGTTCGCCATCAGCCCCGCACCTCCATGGTGATCGGGCCTTCACTCTTTCCGCGCACGAACTGGTCAACATAGGGGTTGCCGCTGTCGTAGATTCGCTCAGCGGGGCCCTGCCAGATGATCTTCCCTTTGTGGATCATCGCGATTTCGTTGCCGATCCGCTGCGCTGAGGCCATATCGTGTGTGATGGAGAAGGCCGTCGCGCCGAGCCGTTCCACCTGTTCCACGATCAATGCGTCGATAATCGCGCCCATGATCGGATCAAGCCCCGTTGTGGGTTCGTCGAAGAAAATCAGGTCTGGCCGGGCGGCGATGGCGCGCGCGAGAGCCACTCGCTTCTGCATCCCTCCCGACAGTTCGGACGGGTAGAGATCGGCAACATCGGAACCCAGGCCAACCTGGGCCAGGATCTCG
This sequence comes from uncultured Elioraea sp., assembly GCA_938010425.1. Lineage (GTDB taxonomy): Bacteria > Pseudomonadota > Alphaproteobacteria > Acetobacterales > Acetobacteraceae > Elioraea. The sequence goes on along the minus strand of CALLUO010000020.1, from coordinate 47,579 downwards.
ATCGCGCGGGGTTTGGCCTCGGCCCGGCGCATCATCTTGCGCGCCAGTAAGCCAAACGCCACATTCTCCCACACCGGCAGGCTGTCGAACAGCGCGCCTTGCTGAAACAGCATGCCAATTCGGGTGTTCACGGTTTCCCGTTCGGAACGGTGCATAGCAAGAACATTCCGGCCATCGATTTCGATCGTGCCCGCATCGGGCTCGATTAAGCCGAGAATACACTTGATCAGCACCGACTTGCCCGACCCAGAGCCGCCGATGACGACGAAGCCCCGTCCCGCCGGCACGTCGAGATCGAGGGAGTCGAGCACTATTTTCGCGCCGAATGCCTTGCTTAGGCCGCGGATTCGGATCTTCGGTGGGGCCTCGCTCATCGTGCGAAAAAGAGTTCAGTGATCACGTAGTTGAAGGTGAGGATGAGGATGGAGGCGGAAACGACCGCGTTCGTCGTCGCCGCGCCCACGCCCTGCGCACCGCCGCGCGAATGGTAGCCCTGGTAGCAGCCCATCAGAGCGATGATGAAGCCGAACACCGCTGCCTTGACGAGCCCGGAGACGACGTCCTGCACTTCCAAGAATTCCCAAGTGCGCTGCATGTAGGTGGCGGGATTAAACTCGAGTTTCGCCACGCCGACGATAAAACCCCCCAGCACACCCAGGATGTCAGCGACGATGACGAGCAGCGGCAGCACGATCGTCGCTGCGACGAGGCGCGGCACGACCAGGTACTTGATCGGGTTCGTCGACAAGGTCGTCAGAGCGTCGATCTGGTCGGTCACGCGCATGGTGCCGAGTTCAGCCGCAATCGCCGCCCCGATGCGCCCGGCCACCATCAGCCCGGCGAGCACGGGGCCCAGTTCACGCGTGATGGAGAGCACGACGACGGTGGCGATCGCGCCTTCGGCCGAGAAGCGCGCGAAGCCCGTGTAGGACTGTAGCGCCAGCACCATGCCGGAGAAAATCGCGGTGAGGGCGACCACGGGCAGGGAGAAATAACCGATCTCCATCATCTGCCGCGCAAGCAGGCGCGGATAGAAGGGCGGGCGGACGACGTGGCTGAGGGCGACGGCACCAAAAACGGCCACCGACCCCGCCGCGGAAACAAGCCCCAACGCACCGCGGCCGATGGCAGCCAGCAGATCGAGGAGCACGGTCACGTCGCGCCAACGTACACGCGCCGGTGCCGCGCGGCGCCAAGAGCGGTCAGAATCTCGTAGCCGTTGGTGCCAGCGGCAGCGGCAACCTCGTCGGGCGGAATTTCCGGCCCGATCAGTTGCACGACGGCACCAGGCGCGGCCTCAGGGACATCGGTGACATCGAGAGTGACAAGGTCCATGGAAACTCGGCCCACGATCCGCACGCGACGACCGGCAAGCCAGCCTACGCCGCGATTGGAGAGAACCCGCTGATAGCCGTCAGCATAGCCCGCGGCAATGGTGGCGATCCGGCTTGCGCGCTCGGCCCGCCAGGTGGCGTTGTAACCGACCGTCTCGCCCGCTTCGATGTCGCGCATCTGCAGGATGCGAGCCTCGACCGTAACCACAGGCTGCATCGGGTTTGGCCGCCCTGGTGTCGGATTAAGCCCATAGAGCGCGGCGCCAGGGCGGGCGAGATCGGATGCCGCGATGGAGCCGAGAAAGATCCCCGACGAGTTCGCGATCGAGGCACGGCACGGCGGAAGCAGAGCGCGCCGTGCATGAAACAGCGCGACCTGCTCCGCATTGCGCGGATCGTCTGCACAATCCGCCGACACGAAGTGGGTCATCACGAAGCGGAGGTCGATCGCTGCAAGCCGCCTTGGGTCTTGCGCGAGCCGTTGCAACTCTCGACCGTCAAGGCCGAGCCGGTTCATACCCGTGTCAAGATGAAGAATGGCGGGAAGCCGCGTCTCGCGCGCAGACGCGACGGCGCCCCAGCGTTCGATCGCACCCAGATCGTTTAGGACCGGAACAAGCCGAGCTTCCGCTGCCACTGTCTCCTCGCCCGGACAAAGTCCGTTGAGCACGCCGATCATCACCTCCGGCGGAACCTCGGGGCGCAAGGCGAGGGCTTCTTCTAAGCGCGCCACAAAGAGATGGCGCACGCCCTCCCGCAGCAGTCTCCGCACCACTGGCACGGCACCAAGCCCATAAGCATTTGCCTTGACCACTGCCGCCGCGCGACCCGGTGCTGCGAGCGCGTCGAGATGACGCCAATTCGCTGCCACCGCATCGAGATCGACGATCAGTTGCGAGGGGGGGAGCGCCTCAACCGGCGTCAAGGCCACGATGCTGGCGGTCCAGATCGGCGAAACGGGTGAACTCGGCCTCGAAAAAGAGTTCGATCTTGCCGGTCGGCCCGTGACGCTGCTTGGCGAGGATGAGCTCGGCGACGTTGTGCACGCGCTCCATGTCGGATAGCCACTTCGCGTGCGCCTCTTCGAACTTCGCCTGGTTGTCGAAGCTCATCAGTTTCGGTTCTCGCGCGCCGAGATAGTATTCGTCGCGATAAAGAAACATCACCACGTCAGCATCTTGCTCGATGGTGCCCGATTCGCGCAGATCGGCGAGTTGCGGCCGCTTGTCCTCGCGGTTTTCCACCGCGCGCGAGAGCTGCGACAAAGCGAGCACCGGAACATGGAGTTCCTTCGCGATCGCCTTCAGTCCTTGCGTGATCTGGCTGATTTCGAGCACGCGGTTCTCCGGCCGCGACCCCGGTGCCGGACGAAGCAGTTGCAGGTAGTCGACGACGACAAGGGCAAGCCCCTGCGTGCGCTTCAGCCGCCGACAGCGCGTGCGCAGCGCGGAAATAGACAGCGCTGGCGTATCGTCGATTTGGATCGGCAGGGCGGCGATGCGGCGCGCGGCCTCGACGAACCGGTCGAAATCCTCTGCCCGTACATCGCCGCGGCGGATGCGGTCGGAACTCACGCGCGCCTGCTCAGCGAGCAGGCGGGTGGCAAGCTGCTCTGCGCTCATTTCGAGCGAAAAAAGCGCGACTGCCGGTGCGCGCTTCGCCCCCGTGCGCGCGGCTTCCTCTGCAACCGCGCGCGCAGCATTGAAGGCAAGGCAAGTGGCGAAGGCCGTCTTGCCCATGCCCGGTCGGCCGGCGAGGATGATGAGGTCTGAGGCGTGCAGCCCGCCCATCTTCTGGTCGAGATCGCGAAACCCTGTGGCGAGCCCGGACACGCCGCCTGGCGAGCGGAAGGCGCGTTCGGCAGCGTCGATGGCGCGGGACAGGGCGAGATCGAAGGGGATGAAGCTACGATCGGCGACACCTTCCGTCGCAATCTCGAACAGCGCCTGCTCGGCCGCCTCGATCTGCGCCGCGCCATCGAGCCCCTCAGGGTCGCCGAACGCGCGATTGACGATCTCCTCGCCGATGTCGATCAGCTGACGACGCAGATAGGCGTCGTGGATCGCTCGCCCATAGTCACCGGCATTGATCACGCCGACAGTGGCGGCGACGAGTTGGGCAAGATAGGCCGTGCCGCCCACTTCCTCGAGCAACCCGTCGTGCTCAAGATCTGACTTCAAAGTCACCGCGTCGGCGAGCTGGCCGCGCTCGATCCGGCGCACGATCGCCTCGAAGATGCGCGCGTGCACGGGGTCAGCGAAATGCTGCGGGGCGAGGAAGTCCGCCACCCGCTCATAAGCCTTGTTGTTGACGAGCAAGGCACCCAGCAGCGCCTGTTCGGCTTCAAGGTTCTGCGGCGGAGTCCTCAACTTTAGCAGGGAGAGCGGATCGTCAGCAAAGCCATGCGGGCGCGGCGGCGCGATGGATGGCGGCATGCGGAATCGGTCCCCTGCAACGACCACGCGAGATTAGCGCGCTTCGCCGCCTGCGCGAGGGGCGGGCGCGCTCACACCCCTGTGGATAGCGGGGACACGTCTTGCTGAGCCGCCGCCCCCTCGTGCGCATGCGTGATGTAATCGCGGGTCAGCGGCACGGCATCCTGCCGGTGCGCGAGCTGCGCCTGCCAAACGAAATGCGCCTGATGACGGAAGGCGAGTTCGCAGGCGGCGAGATAAAACTCCCACATGCGACAGAAGCGCTCGTCGTAGAGGGCGGCGATGGCGTCGCGATTGCGCTGGAACCGTTCGCGCCAATGCCTGAGCGTGAAGGCGTAGTGGAGGCGAAGGATTTCGAGGTCAGTCAGCAACAGGCCGGACCGTTCGATCGACGGCAACACCTCAGAAAGCGCCGGCGAATAGCCACCGGGGAAGATGTATTTGCGCAGCCAGGCGTTGGTGACTCCTGGGCCCTCTGGGCGGCCGATGGCGTGGATCAGCGCGACCCCGTCGGGGGCCAGCAAGTGCGCGACGCGGCGGAAGAACACATCGTAGTGCGGCACGCCAACATGTTCGAACATACCGACCGAGACGATGCGGTCGAAGGTCCCGCTCACCTCGCGATAGTCCTGCAGAAAAAAGCGCACGCGATCGCCAAGTCCTGCAGCAGCAACACGTGCGGTCGCCTCGCGATGCTGTTCCTCGGACAGCGTGATGCCGGTGACCTCGGCGCCATAGTCCATGGCGAGAGTAAGCGCGAGCCCTCCCCAGCCCGACCCGATGTCGAGTACACGCAGCCCTGGACGATTCAACACGAGCTTGGCCGCGATGTGCCGTTTCTTCGCCGCCTGCGCCTGCTCGAGCGTCTCGCCTCCCGTGCGGAAATAGGCGCAGGAGTATTGGCGGTCGCGATCGAGGAAGAGGGCATAAAGACGCCCCGAGAGGTCGTAGTGGTGGGCGACGTTGCGCTTGGCCCGCCAAACAGGGTTGTGCTGCTGCAGGCGACGAAACCACATCTCCACCCGCTCAAGCCAAGCGCCAGCCGGCGAACGGGCACCGCGGGCGCGATTGAGCAGCAAGAGATCAAGCAGGTCGTAGATCGACCCGTCTTCGACCTCGAAGGCGTGATCCATCCACGCCTCGCCGAAGCGCAAGGAGGGATTGAGGGCGATGCGGCGCATTTTCGTGGCATCGCGGACACGAACACGCACCAAAGGACCAGGGTCGCGGCCGACGAAATCGCTGCATCTGCCATCGGGCCAAAGGAGTTCGAGTCGGCCTGCCGAGATGATGTCACGCAGCAGGCGTTCGATCATCATGCCCACCTCCCTGGCGCGCGATCTGGGGAGGAAGCGTCGCCCGGCTTGAGTTTCTGCCGCCTCTCCTCGGCGCGCCGCCGAAACTCTAAAGGGCCACGGCGCCGCGAGGGAAGGGACGTGATGACCGATCAGACGTCCGGCTGTTCGCCGGTCCCGGGCAAGGGGGCTGCCCCGTCGAACAATTGGGCCAGATTGGCACGCTCCTCTGCGTCTGGCGCCGTAACCCTCTCCCCGCGCGCCTGCTTCTCCGCCTCCTCGAGGGTGCGGGCGACGTTGATGGTGATCGCGATCACCACCTCCGGATGGAGCACGATTCTGACTTGGTAGAGCCCCAAAGCTTTGATCGGTCGGTCGAGCACGACCTGCTGGCGTGTGATGGTCAGGCCCGCCTTGGTCGTCGCGTCGGCGATGTCGCGCGCGCTGACCGAACCGTAGAGCTGACCGCTTTCGCCCGCTTGACGGAGCAGCACGACGGCGAGCCCTGCCACGCGCTCCGCCACGCGCTCCGCCTCCTCGCGGCGCTTCAGGTTCTGCGCCTCGAGCCGCGCCCGCTCGGCTTCGAAGCGGGCGAGGTTTTCCTTTGTCGCCCGCACGGCCTTCTTCTGCGGCAGAAGATAGTTGCGAGCGTAGCCGGGCTTAACCTTCACCACGTCGCCCATTTGGCCGAGCTTTTCGACGCGCTGCAAAAGAATGACGTCCATTTCAGTCCTCCGCGGGCCTAAGCCCGGTTCCAGGCGGCGGCTTGCGGCCGCGCAGATTGAGAAAGTGCTCCGCAATGCCCAAGCACGCGAGGGCGAGAGCGGCGGGAGCGAAAAACAGGATAAGGCCGACATAGACTCCCGCCAGCAGCGCGGGGCGCGCAGGCCGACCCCGGCTGATAACGTGCAGCACAGCAAGCCCCTGCAGGATGAGTGGCACGGCGAGCATCATCGCGAGGCCACGCACCACAAAACCCGCTTCGCCGGGCACGAACAGCGAGGCGACCGCGGCAGCCAGCGCAATCGGCCAGTACCAGGTCGGCAGTGCCGCCATCGACCATTGCGCCGGCGCGGCTGCCATCAGCCCCCGTGACGCGACCAGACGCTGCGCAATCGCGGCGTTTGTCGACATCACCAGCGCGAACCACAACGCGAAGGCGAGCGGCTTGAGACGAACGATCATCGCCGCAAACTCGTTGATGTCGAGTTGCGGCGGCGGCCCCATGCGCTCGAGCGCCTGCCCCACCGCCTGGCGCAGCACGCCTGAAAGCCCGCCGGGCTGGCCAGCCAAGGCGATTTCGGCAGCGACCAGAAGCCCTGCCGGCCAAAGTGCAAGCAGGGCGAACGGCCAGGCTAGTGCTAACGGTGCGCCGGTCGATCGCGGCAGAGCCGCCGACAGCATCAGGCTTACCGGCAATCCGAACAGGAGCAGATGGACGGCCGAACCGGCAAGCCCAGCAGAGATCAGCGAGACCAGCACCCCGACCGCCGCCGCCTGCGCTGCTGCACTGGTGCCGAAGGCAAAGCCTGCCGCGAACAGGGGCACGGCCGAGAACCAGAAAGCGACCGTACCGAGTGGCAGGCCGCGCAACGCGACGAGCGCGGCAAGCGCAGAGAGAATCCCTGCGGCGAGGATCGCCGTTGTGCGCGCGTTCGGCAAGCGCCACCCCGCCCTGCATTGCGCTCCGCCCGGGTCTCCCGGTTCAGGTATTGATGACGTAGGGCAGGAGAGCGAGGAAGCGCGCGCGTTTGATCGCTGTGGCGAGTTCGCGTTGCTTCTTGGCCGATACGGCGGTGATGCGCGAGGGCACGATCTTGCCGCGTTCACTGATGTAGCGCGACAGGAGTTTTACATCTTTGTAGTCGATCGCCGGCGCGTTCGGTCCGGAAAAAGGGCAGGATTTGCGGCGGCGGTAAAACGGCCGTCGGGCACCGACGGCAACCCGGCGAGAGGCAGGCAGGACGCTGTCAATTTCGGTCATGGCTCACTCCGTCAGTTCGGGCCGCATCGCTCGGTCGCTGCGCTGGGCGCGCGGTGCCCGGTCCGTGCCACGGGCAGGGCGATCGAGCCGATCCGGCCGATCGTCCCGCGAGGGGCGCGCGATTGCGGCTGACGGCCCCTCCTCCAGCGCCTCGACGCGAACGGTGAGGAAGCGCAGAACATCTTCATTCAGGCGGAGTTGGCGTTCCATCTCCGCCACCGCCGGCCACGGCGCATCGATATTGAGCAGCATATAGTGGCCCTTGCGGTTTTTCTTAATCCGGTAGGCGAGGGAGCGCAGGCCCCAGTACTCGCGCTTGGTCACCTTACCGCCGCCTTGCGCGATGATCTCGGCCATCTGTTCACCGAGGGCCTCGACCTGCTGCGGCGTGGCGTCGCTGCGTGCGATAAACACGCATTCGTACAATGGCATTCTGTTTCCCTCCGGCTTGTCTCAGCCCCTCGGCCACGGGACAATCCTGGGCGCGCAACGGGGCATAGCCGGCCGCGTGCCATGCGGCCGGCAGGGGTGCAGCGCGTTATACGCGTTGCACCCCGCCTTGCAAGCGCTGCTGTGTGCGACCTGGCTGCCGGTTCCTTGACAGTCTGGTGTCAGCCGCCTAGCAGCGCGAACCCGATTTTGTCCTGCCGCCTCAGGGAGGAGCTCATCCGCAATGCCCGTGCGTGCCTTCGTCTTTCCCGGCCAAGGAAGCCAGGCCGTCGGCATGGGCAAGGAACTTGCCGCGGCCTTCCCGGTGGCGCGGGAGACCTTCGAGGAGGTGGACGAGGCGCTGAAGCAGACCTTGTCGCGCCTGATGTTCGAGGGGCCGGCAGAAGACTTGATGCTCACTGCCAACGCGCAGCCGGCGCTGATGGCGGTTAGTCTTGCGGTGGTGCGCGTTCTTGCCCGCGAGGGGGGGCTTTCCATCACGCGCGGCTGCGTGCTGGTCGCTGGCCACTCGCTTGGCGAGTACTCGGCTTTGGCCGCGGCGGACTCATTCACCGTCACCGAGGCGGCACGGCTTCTGCGCCTGCGCGGCGAGGCGATGCAAAAAGCGGTTGCACCGGGCAGGGGGGCGATGGCGGCCCTGCTCGGCATTGAGCCCGAAGAGGCACGGGCGGTGTGCGCCGAGGCTGAAGCTGGCGAGGTGGTCGAGGTGGCGAACGATAATGGCGGCGGCCAGGTGGTGATCAGCGGCGCGGCGGCAGCGGTCGAGCGGGCAATCGCGGCGGCCAAGGCGCGCGGCGTGAAGAGGGCTGTGCCGCTCGCTGTCTCCGCCCCTTTCCACTGCGCGCTGATGGCGCCGGCGGCCGAGACGATGGCAACAGCCCTCGCCGAGACGCCGCCGCGCAAACCCCTCGTTCCGATCGTGCCGAACGTGACCGCGACCCCGACGGAGGACCCGGAGGAGATCCGCGACCTGCTCATTCGTCAGGTGACGGGAACGGTGCGCTGGCGAGAGAGTGTGGCGGCGATGAGGACGGTAGGGGTGGACACGGTGGTGGAGCTTGGTTCCGGCCGAGTTCTTGCTGGGCTTGCCAAGCGCATCGACCCCGACCTCACCGCCTTCTCCGTCGGCACGCCGGCCGAGATCGAGGCGTTCCTGAAGACAGTCTAAGGGAGAGGAGGGGCATGTTCCGCCTCGACGGCAAGGCGGCGCTGATCACGGGCGCTTCGGGCGGCATCGGTGGTGCGATCGCGCGCGCCCTGCACGCGCAGGGCGCGACGGTCGGTCTTTCCGGCACCCGCCGCGAAGCACTCGAGGCGTTAGCGGCTGAGCTTGGCGATCGCGCCCACGTGCTTCCCGCTGACCTCGCCGATCCGGCGGCGGCCGCGGCGTTGGTCGCTCTGGCCGAGGGGGCGATGGGACGGCTCGACATTCTCGTCAACAACGCTGGTCTGACTCGCGATACGCTGGCCCTTAGAATGAAGGACGAGGATTGGGAGACGGTCCTCGCCGTCGACCTCTCGGCCCCCTTTCGTCTCTGCCGCGCAGCGTTGAAGGGCATGATCAAGCGCCGGGCGGGGCGGATCATCTCGATCGGCTCCATCGTCGGCGCTATAGGCAATTCGGGCCAAGCGAACTACGCCGCGGCCAAGGCAGGGCTGGTTGGCATGAGCAAAGCGCTCGCCCAGGAGGTCGCGGCGCGGGGGATCACGGTGAATGTGATTGCGCCTGGGTTTATCGCTACCGCTATGACCGAGGCGCTGAGCGAGGACCAGCGCGCAGCACTCGCCTCGCGTATCCCCCTCGGCCGGCTTGGTCTGCCCGAGGACGTGGCGGCGGCAGCCGTCTATCTCGCCTCGGACGAGGCGGGCTGGGTCACCGGTGCCGTGCTGCACGTCAACGGCGGGATGGCGATGCTGTGAGCGCCACAAAAGCGATATGGCGCTTCTGGCCAAGGCCGGCGAAGGGTGCTATGCGCCCGCGGTTTCCGGGAGCAGGGCCGGCGTCGGAGGGCTTGCGGGTCGGTCGCAGCCGCCCTGAGCGCGTCGAGCCGGCTCATCCGAGGAACGACCACCCCGAAGAGCGAGCGACAGCGCAATGACAGATACAGCCGAAATCACGAAGCTGGTGAAGGAGATCGTCGTCGAACATCTCGGCGTCGAGGAATCGAAGGTGACGGAGAACGCCTCCTTTATCGACGATCTTGGCGCGGACAGCCTCGATACCGTTGAGCTCGTGATGGCGTTCGAGGAAAAGTTCAGCATCGAAATTCCGGACGACGCCGCCGAGAAGATCACCACCGTCAAGGACGCGATCGACTACATCGTGAAGCAAAAGGCCGCCTGAAGCGGGCGGCTTCTGCAAGCGGAGTCGAGACGGAGGGCGGATGCGTCGCGTCGTCGTCACAGGGCTTGGCGCGGTCACCCCGCTCGGCATCGGCGCCGAGTTGGTCTGGAAACGGCTGATTGCGGGCGAATCCGGCATTCGCGCGATCCAAAACTTCGACGTGACAGAGTTGCCGTCGAAGATTGCGGGCCAGGTTCCGCAAGGCTCGAAAGCGGACGGCAAACTCGACCTCAACGAGTGGATCCCGCCCAAGGATCAGCGGAAAATGGACCGCTTCATCCAGCTCGCCCTCGTCGCCGCCACCGAGGCGGTTGAGGACTCGGGCTGGATGCCGCAGGACGAAGAGGGCCGCTGCGCGACCGGGGTGATGATCGGCTCCGGCATCGGCGGGCTGCAAACCATCTTCGAGGGCTCGCAGCAGGTGATTGAGGGCAAGATCAAGCGCCTCTCACCCTTCTTCATTCCCTCGGCCCTGATCAACCTCGCCTCCGGGCATGTTTCGATCAAATACGGGTTCAAAGGGCCCAACCATGCGGTGGTGACAGCCTGTGCCACAGGCGTGCATGCCATTGGCGATGCCGCACGGCTCATCCAGTTGGGTGATGCCGACGTGATGGTGGCGGGAGGGTCGGAGGCGGCCGTTTGCCCCCTTGGTCTTGCGGGCTTCTGCGCCTCGCGTGCACTCTCGACCAATTTCAACGATCAGCCGACGCGCGCCTCCCGGCCCTGGGACAAGGACCGCGACGGGTTTGTCATGGGCGAGGGAGCAGCGGTGGTGGTTCTTGAGGAATACGAGCACGCGAAGCGCCGCGGCGCGGAGATCTATGCCGAGTTTGCGGGCTACGGCCTCTCAGGCGACGCCTACCACATCACCGCCCCGGCCGAAGGGCACGAGGGCGCGTTCCGCGCGATGAGGGCGGCCTTGCGCAATGGCCGCCTCAACCCCGAGGACGTTGACTACATCAACGCCCACGGCACCTCGACCCCGTTGGGCGATGATCTCGAACTGCAGGCGGTCGAGCGGATGTTTGGCGATGCCGCGCGCAAGCTCGCGATGAGTTCGACCAAGTCCGCGATCGGCCACCTTCTGGGGGCGGCTGGGGCGATCGAGGCCGTGTTCTCCATCCTCGCCGTGCGCGACAACATCGCGCCTCCCACACTCAATCTCGACGAGCCCTCAAGGCCAAGCGTGATCGACCGTGTGGCGCACGAAGCGCAAAGCCGCCGCATCAACGTCGCTTTGTCCAACAGTTTCGGCTTCGGCGGCACCAACGCCTCGATCCTGTTCCGGAAGGCAGCTTGAGTGATGGACGATGCCCCGGACAGGCGGGGCGGGCGGGCATGGCGCAGGATCGCCATGTTTGCTGGGCCTGGTCTGGTTGCAGTTGCCCTAGGCTTGGCGGGCTGGCGGGCCATGCTCGATGTCTACCGCGCCCCAGGCCCACTGGCCGAAGAGCGTGCGGTCGTCATTCCACGCGGTGCTCGGCCGGCGGCGATCGCGGAGCGGCTGCGCGACGCGGGCGTGCTCGACCATCTTCGCTCACTGGCCTTTGCCCCTGCGGCCCGGTTGACGGACACCGCAGGGCCGCTCAGGGCAGGGGAATACGCTTTTCCAGCAGGTGTCTCGCTCGCCGGCGTGCTCGCCATCCTGCGCACCGCGCCGGTGGTGCAACGCCGCCTCACCATCCCCGAGGGGCTGACGGTGGCGCAAATCCTTGCTTTGCTTGAGCGGGCTGAAGGTCTGACCGGCACCGTGAGCGAGGTTCCGCCGGAAGGGTCCCTCTTGCCAGAGACGTGGGCCTATGTTTGGGGTGACACGCGCGAGTCGCTCATCCGTCGCATGCGGGCGGGAATGGACCAGGCGCTCGCCGAGGCCTGGGCGCAGAGGGCGGAAAATTTGCCACTCTCTTCCCCCCGCGAAGCGCTGATCCTCGCCTCCATCATCGAACGCGAAACAGGGGTAGCGGAGGAGCGCGCCAAGGTGGCAGGGGTGTTCATCAACCGCCTCCGGCGCGGCATGCCTCTGCAGTCGGATGCGACGGTGATTTATGCCGTTTCGGGGGGCCTCGGTGTGCTCGACCGGCCGCTTACGCGCTCTGATCTCGAGACCGATCACCCACACAATACGTACCGCAACCGCGGCCTGCCGCCGACACCGATCGCCGCGCCTGGGCGAGCGAGCCTTGTTGCGGCCGTCCGGCCAGCGGAGACGGACGCGCTATATTTCGTGGCTGACGGCACGGGTGGGCACGTCTTCTCGCGCACGCTCGAGGAACACAATCGGGCGGTGGCGCGCTGGCGGGCGATCGAGCGGGAAAGGCGTGGAGGCCACTGAGCGGGCTTAGCGAGGATGTCTTGGCAGCCCTCCGTTGCGGCCGCGCCAGGCGCTTCGCCCCTCCGCTCGCCCTTCCTTACGGTCTGACTGCGCTGTACAGCGAGGGGGCTGGCGGTCTTGGGGCTTGCCCCACCGCCTGTCTGTACTCACCTCAGGCTTTGATTCTGACGCTCTCTTTCTCTGTGCGAGAGGCTCAGCGCGTGGTGACGGTGGCGGTCGTGCCACCGGATAAGGCGGCTGCAGCCCCAATCCCGGCCGAGCCCAGGAGCCCGAGGATCGGCGCAAAGCCGAGGCCGCCCACAGCCATGCCAGAGGCCGCCGCACCAGCTGCGACAGCGGCCGGAGCTACAGCCACCTCCTCTTTCGGCGGTGGTGGCGGCAAGGCCGCTTTACGCTCACCGATTGGTGAACCGGCCCGTGTTCCAGCCATGGCTGGCGGGTCGGCCCGGCGCGGCCAGACGGTCGGCGCAAACTTCTGCAACCCTGGAGCGACAGAAGCTGGCGCCTCGGCTGGCGGGATGACGACCCGATGGATCCCCCCCGGCGCAGAGGAGGAGAAACCCTGCGCTCGCACGGCTTGCGGCACCATAGCCAAAGCCAAAACGGCCAAAACCCACCACCTCATGCAACCAGAACTAACAAAAATTCAGCCATGGCAACCAGCGCCATCGCTTCTCACCCTGTGATGCCCTTGCGCTGCCGCGCTCTGTGGCAAAGCCTCGCTACACCCTCGTCCCGAGCCGGAGTTCCCCATGTCACGCCCTGTCGGCCGTTCCTTCTTCGCAAACCCCGGGCCGACCAACATTCCCGACCCTGTCCTTCGCGCCCTTCACCGCCCCTCGCAGGACTTCATGGATGGGAGCTTCATCCGCCTCGTCCTTGATTGCCGCGCACGGCTGCTCCCCATCCTCGGCAGCACGACGGCGGAAGTGTTCTTCATGACGGGCTCAGGCCACGGCGCCTGGGAAGCCTCTTTGGTAAACTTGTTCAGCCCAGGCGACCGCATCTTGATGCTTGAGTCTGGCTACTTCTCCGATTCCTGGACCGAGATGGCCCGGCGCTTCGGCCTGGAGGTGGAGACCGTGCCCGCTGATCGCCGCCGCGGCGTCGACCCTGACGCGGTCACCGCCGCGCTGCGCGCCGATGCCGCGCACCGCATCAAGGCCATCTGTGTGGTGCACAACGAGACCTCCACAGGTGTTGCCATCCCGCTCGGCGAGATTCGCGCCGCGATCGACGCCGCGCTTCACCCGGCCCTGCTTCTCGCCGACACCATCTCGTCTCTCGCCTCGCTTCCTTTCCGTATGGACGCGTGGCGGGTCGATCTCGTCGTTGGGGGCTCGCAGAAAGGGCTGATGCTGCCGACGGGCCTTGCCTTCTGTGCGGCGAGCCCGAAGGCGCTGGCCGCGCACCGCGAGGCCCGCCTGCCGCGCTTTTACATGGACTGGTCGATTATGCTGACTCGCCCGCACCGCTCCTTCGTCGGCACGATCCCAACCCAGATGTTCCACGGGCTTGCGGAAGCGCTGTCTCTGATCGAAACGGAGGGGCTAGAGGCCCTCTATGCCCGCCATGCGCGGCTCGGTGCTGCTGTTCGCGCCGCCGTGTGCGCCTGGTCAGCGAACGACGGGCCCTCCCTCTACTGTATCGACCCGACCCGGTATTCTAACAGCGTCACCGCCGTGCTGATGCCGGAGGGCCACGACGCCGAGGCGCTGCGCTCCCATGCCCTGACGCGTTACAACGTCTCTTTAGGCGGCGGGCTTGGCACGCTGTTGGGGCGGGTGTTCCGCATCGGGCACTTAGGCGATCTCAACGAGCCGATGATCCTTGGCACGCTTGCCGCGGTGGAACTGTCGCTGCGCGACCTTGGCGTGCCGCATGGGCGCGGCGGCCTGGCGGCGGCGATGGAGGCGCTCGCCTGAGGGGGAGAGGCAGGATCGCTTCGAGGGCGGCTCTAGGCAAGGGTGAAGGGGCGGCCACAGACCGCGCGCGAGACGCGCGCTGCGTCGTTATCCCCCGCCGTCGCACGAGGAACGATTTCAGGACACTCACGGCTCCGTTTCCGCCTGCCACTGCGACAGCGAGGCCGGAAAGACGCGCCTCCGTCCCGTCAACTCGGATGCTGCTGACCGGCCTGTTGAGCGCTAGCGAAGCTGTGCCAGGCGGGATTTGCCCGTCTGGAAAAGGGGCGCGCGCGAAACCCGACGATGCAAGGATCGAGGCTCTTTTCTAACATTAGGCCTACGGCTGTCGTGACGAGCCGCACCTCCTCTTCTGCGGGACGACGAGCAGCGGTCTGATCCAGGATCGTTTCGGTCATGGGCCCCACATCGATTTGTCCTGGAGGAAGTGGTTGCGGACGGCGATGGCAGCCGTGCTCCAGAGGCCAAGATCGATGCTGTCAACACCGTTTGCCGGCTGCGAGATCCCCGCGCCACTCTGGGCAGCACCAAGCGGCACCGGCAAGCGGCGCAGGATTGGGCCGCTCGTCCTGCTCCCCGCTTTCCCAGGCTCGGCCCTTTCGAAAGGCGAGGTCCAGCATGCGTATGCAAGGGCTTGTCATCGCGCGCCCGCAAGATGCGCGTTTTGGGCCCGTCCAGCATGCGTGCGCAGGGGATTGTCGCCTCGTAGCCCCTGCCGCGATGCAGCCCCTAGAACGGCCGCATGGCGCGCACCGCATCATCATCCTCGTCCCAGGCCACGCCGTCGATGCCCGAGCGCAACCCGAGTGTGGATGAGGTGTTCACGGCGATGATCGCGCCCGAGGCGGCGATGGGTTCGGGCTCGTCACGCCCCGCGAAGACGCAGCGCGCGAGCGTCAGGCAGAACGAGGGGAGCTCTCGCCGCACCAGAGGGCTTACAGTCCCGCCCGCGCCCGCCAGCACTGTTGGCCCTGCACATCAGGCTACGCGCGCCGCGCGAGGGAGGCGACAGCGGTGTTCTGTTCGCCCAGCAAGGCGGCCATCCGCGGTTGATGCTGCACCTTTTCGGCGGCCTGGAGGATGTCGAGTGGGGCTGCCGGGAGGTCTGGCGTCTGCCGCGCGGGTCGATGAGGATCGCGAACGGGAAAACACGCCAGACCTGCCAGAGCGTTTTGGCGCCCTGAACAGGCATCGCCCTCCCTCGCCCTGCGGACGAAGGGAGGGCTGAGCGGCAGAGTCAGGGCGCCCTTGCATGATTGGAGCCGCGCTGGGCGCCTTTCACGCGGCTCCTGACACTTTTGCGACTTGCTCACCGATCAGCGGAATGGCGGAGAGTACATCAGCCCGCCCTTGGTCCAGAGCTCGTTGATGCCGCGCTGAATGCCCAAGGGCTTGATGTTGCGCTCGAAGCTTTCGCCGTAATTCCCGACCTGCTTGATGATGGTGTAGGCCCAGCGGTTGTCGACGCCAAGCATCTGGCCGAAGCCACCCGTTGCTCCGACGAAACGCTGGATCGCGGGGTTGGTGCTGGTGAGGTGCTGGTCGATGTTCTCTGAGGTGAGGCCGAGCTCTTCGGCCTCGATCATGGCGAAGTGGGCCCAGCGCACAAGATCCGCCCAGCGGTTGTCGCCGTGGCGGACGACGGGGCCGAGCGGCTCCTTCGAGATGACTTCGGGCAGGATGACGTATTCCTCAGCGCGCGGGCCTTGGGAGGCGCGCACGGAGGCGAGGCCGGAGACGTCGGTAGTCAGCGCATCGCAGCGGCCGGCGAAGAAGGCGGCGTTCACCTCCTCCAGTCTTTCGATCACCACGGGTGTGAAGCGGAGGCTGTTGGCGCGAAACCAGTCGGTCAGATTAAGCTCGGTGGTGGTGCCGGGCTGCACGCAAATGGTCGCCCCGTCCAGTTCTTTGGCGGACTTCACGCCGAGCGAGCGCTTCACCATGAAGCCTTGCCCGTCATAGAAGTTAACACCGACGAAATCGAGCCCGAGCGAGGTGTCACGCGTGAACGTCCAGGTTGTGTTGCGCGCCAGCATGTCGACCTCGCCCGACTGGAGAGCGGTAAAGCGCTGCTGGGCGGTCAGAGGCACGTAGCGCACCTTGCTGGCGTCGCCGAACATGGCGGCCGCGACGGCGCGGCAGAGATCGACATCGAGGCCGCGCCACACGCCCTGGCTGTCTGGCGCGGCGAAGCCGGCAAGGCCGGTGTTCACACCGCAGTTCACCAAGCCGCGGGCGCGCACTGCGTCGAACGTGCTTTGCGCCTGGGCCAAGGCGGGGGCGGCGGCGAGGGAGAGGCCGACCGCGGTCGCGGCGGCAAGCAAGGTCCTGCGCATAAGAGCGGCTCCCTGTTGGTTGCTCTGAAGCCTCCCCGCGACCCGGGCGCGGGGACCAACTCTCCCTTACGCGCAAGCGGGGGGCGCGATCAACGCCCGCCGCAGCCCGGGTTTGAGCCTGCCGTGGGCTTTCAGCGCGGAGCGAGGATGGCGGGCACAAGGCGGCGGGAGGCGGCGCGGGCGCAGGTCTCGAACACGCCCAAGTCGCGGAAGAGGTCTTCGGCGGCGGCTGTCGCGCGCACAAACACGCCCCCGGCGGCCGCGATCCCGCCCTCGAGCATGAGGTTGTCGGAGAGGCCAAAATCCTCGATGTCCATCTGGTCGGGATCATCCAGCACGCGGGCGGCATAGTCGCGCGGATCGTTTGTATAGGCGAAAAGGCCAAGACCCAGGCCGCGCGCAAAGCCGAGTTCGTACACGGTGCCGGCATCCGCCGAGGCGCCGCGAAACGGTGTTAGGTTGGCGATAATTGCGACACAGGAACGGATTAGCGCCTCGTTGGCAGCGGCGATGGCGAAGGCGCGCGCGCTGCGCTCTTGCGCTGCCGGGCCGGGGGCGTCGAGCAGGGGACAGACTCCGATCAGGCCAAGCCGCGCGCAAATCGCCTTCTTGCGCGCGAGCACGGTTTCCGCATCGGGCAAGAACACCTCCGGCCCGGCCAGATAGATTCGCGGTGACTCCACGGCCGGGCGGGGAACGATCATCGCCGCGGTCAGTGCAGGCGCTGCGGGCGCCCCAGCCCGCGCTGGCGGATGACGAGAGAGACGCCATCCTCGGCCGGTTCAATCAGCTTTTCGCCAGTGCGCGGCAGCGGCACGCCGGCGAGCCGGCACCAGCCGACCAGAACCGCGGTCAGCTCCTCGGCATCGAGCGTGCAGTCGCGGTATAGCCCCCCCTTGCGCCGCCAGCGCGCCACCACCACCGCCTCCTCGCCGACCTCGTCCTCCGGTGTGGCCATCCGCACGCTGTCGAGTTCAGCATCGGGCATTTCCAGCCGAATGAGGTCAGCCACCGTGGCGCGCACCGCCTCGGCGATCAGATCCGTGCCGAAGTCAATCCGTCGGTACTCCCGAAAACGCATGCTCAGGCTCCCCCAAGTCCGGTTTGTGCCGCGTGGTCCGGCGTTCCGGAGGCTGCAACCCCGTCTTGCACCGTCAACAATGCGTCAAAGTTGCGTTAACCATCAACCTACCTTCGGTTGCCCTCGCCTGCCTGCTCCTCTCGCCAACGCTGGCGAAGGCGCGCACTCGCCCCCAGCCGAAGGCTGCGTTCGATGAAGGCGTTGAGCTCGCCCTGAACGGCCCGCGCCTCCTCTGCCTCACCATAGATTTCCGACCATTTCTGCGCGAGCCAAAGATAGGCGGTGCAAGCCCTGGCAGAACGCTCGGCTTCGGCGAGGTCGGCCGGGTCGTCGGCCACCCCTCGCGAAAGAAGCCGCCGCGGCGGAGCGGGCGCGGCGACAGCAGCGCCATGCGCATGCCGCCTGGCCCAGGCCAACAGAGCGGAGGCGGAGAGCCGGTCGCGCAGGTCGATCGGACAGCCGAGATAGCCCAGGCTCTCGCGCAGAGGGAGCCGGGCGGCGGCGCAGACCTCGGCCAGACGGATGGCCTCGTCGAGGCGAGACAGCGCAAAGCCAGCACCCGGCCAGCGGAACCGCTCTGCGACCACCGTCAACACGCGAAGCAAGGAAGGCTGGCCGAGCCGCCGCCCTATGTCCAACAGTTGCGCTTCGCGCGGGAGCACGCGCATCGGCCCCTCGAGCGGTGGCGGGGGGTGGTCGATGGCGGCGGCGATCGGCTCCAGATCCTCCCCGCCGAGCACGCCGACAAAGCCTTCGGGATAGATGCCGTAGCGACCGGCGCGGCCAGCGATCTGGCGAATAAGGTGTGGCCCGAGCCCGCCATATTTGGTGGTGGCGGCGAATAAAACCCGTCGGATGGGGAGGTTGAGCCCCATACCGATCGCGTCCGTGGCCACCAACACCGGTGCGCGGCCCTCGCGGAACCGTTCGGCCTCAGCCCGCCTCACCTCGGGCCCGAGCGCGCCATACACCATCGCCGGCGGCCGGCCGCGCGCGATCAGCGCTTCGCGCAGGGCAAAAGCATCGCGGCGGGAGAAGCAGATCAGCGCATCCCCCGGTTCGACGCGGGCCAGCGGCACGGGGCGGCGCAGGACCGTCAGTGGCACCATGCGCTCGAATCGCCGCACCTCGAGCGGTTCCCCGGTGAGTGCGGCGAGCCGGCGGATGAGCGGCTCCGCCTCCGCCGCCCCGGCTAGAAGCAGCGTCTCCGCCGGCAGCCCGACCACCGCCTGCGTCCACGCCCAGCCGCGATCCTCATCGGCCAGCATCTGGATCTCGTCCACCACCGCCACGGGGACCGGAGTGACGAGGTCCGCCATCTCAACAGTGGCCGAGACGTGCGTCGCCTCTGGGTCGATCCGTCGTTCCTCGCCGGTCAGCAGAGAGGCGCGCACGCCGCGTTCGGCAAGCCGCTCCTGTCCTTCCCAGGCGAGCAGGCGAAGAGGGGCAAGGTAGGCGCCGCGCGGGGCAGCAGCGAGCAGGTCGAAAGCAGCGTGGCTTTTGCCTGAATTGGTAGGGCCGAGAAAGGCGACAATGCGCCGGCGGATCGAGCGGGCTGGAACGAAGGACGCCACCCAGCGCCCCAAGGTGAGTGCGCCCACCACCTCGCCCTCATGCCGGTGGCGAGCCTTGGCGGCGAGGTCGGCAAGGCGCTGCCGACGCCACTCCTCAAGCCGCGCCTCCGCGGTGGCCCGTTCGGCATGCGTCATCGCCCCATCCGCTTCGGCGCGGCGTAGCCGGCCGCGGATCGCTTCGGCCAGCACCGAGACGAGCCCGATGTCGTCAAGCGAGGGGTCAGCCGCGAGGGCGGTAAGGCCAGCGGCGACGTCTTCGCGGCGAACAGGCACGCGAAGCCCGGAGAGGAGCTGGTCGATCCGTCGCCGGGCGGGAGGTGGAACAGCGCTCACACCTTCCGCGTGCCGGAGGGTGGGGGCGCGTGTCAACGCACGCACGGTTGACGGCAGCATCGGCCGGCGCAAAGCCTGACTGGCACGCTAACGTACCGACTCGAACGGTCAACGAGGGCAGGATGTCCAGCTCCGTGAGCCTCGATCCCTGGGTGAAGGGCTATCCGCCCAGCCGCGAGCCGCCGCCAGTTGGCACCTTCGAGCTCGGCCTTTGCATGGCGGGAGCGGTATCCGCCGGCGCCTATACCGCAGGCGTGCTCGATCTCTTGATCGAAGCGCTGGACGCCTTCGCGCAGGAGAAGCAGTCCCGGCGCCAGCGGGGCGAGCCACCGCTACACGAGGTGACTCTCAGCGTGCTCGGCGGCGCGTCGGCAGGGGGGATGTGCGCGGCGCTGGCCGCCCTGTTCTGCGATGCGGAGTTTCCTCCGGTCACGCCAGGGGCGGACGATGTCACGAAGGCAGCGAACCCGCTCTACACCGCTTGGGTGCAGAAGATCGACATCCGCCCTCTGCTCGGTGTGTCCGACCTCAGTGGCGGGGCGCTGCGCTCCGCCCTCGATTGCACGGTGCTGGACAGGATCGTCGCCGATACCGTGACAAGCCGGCAGAGCATGCCGACACGACCACGCGCCTGGCTGCCGGACCGTCTCGAAGTGTTGCTGACCTTGGCCAACCTACGGGGCGTTCCCTATGCGCTGCGCTTCCAGGGGGCGGCCTTGAGCCACCTGATGTCGCTGCATGCTGACCACATCCGGTTTGCGGTGGCGCGAGAAGGGATGGGGTTGGCTGCGCGGCCGGACGAAGTGGTGCTCGACCGTTTTGGGCCTGACTTGAACCGGACGCGAGAGCTGTTTGCTGCCGCCGCCTTGGCCACCGGTGCGTTTCCGATTGCTCTGCGCGCGCGCACCCTGACCAGACCTCTCGAGGATTACGCCTTCCGCGCCGCTCTGCATCCGCGAAGCCGACTGTTTGAGGCGCTGGAAGCACAAGAACAGCTCGAGCCTCTGCCAGAGTGGGCGCGGGAGTGTCTGCCCGACTGGAGCGGTATCACCTCCGGAACGGTGCAGGTGCCTTACGTTGATGGCGGGGCGATGGACAACGAGCCGCTGGAGCTCGTCCGCCGTGCACTCGCCGGCTGGAACGGCAGCAACGCCCGGAGGGGCGATCTTGCCAACCGCGCGGTGGTGTTGGTCGATCCTTTCCCCGAGCGCAAGGAGACCGCTCTGGACGCCGACCCCTCGCTCCTCTCCATTCTGCCCGCCCTGTTCGGCGCCCTGATCAACAACGCTCGGTTCAAGGCCGAAGACCTCGCCCTCGCCGCGGCACCCGACACGTATTCGCGCTTCCTCATCGCGCCCTCGCGCGGGCCCGGCTGGTCGGCCCCGGTCGCCATCGCCTCCGGCTATCTTGGCGGCTTCATGGGCTTTCTCGCCGAGGCCTACCGCCATCACGACTTTATGCTGGGCCGGCGCAACGCGCGTTCCTTCCTCCGCCGCCATTTCGTGCTGCCAATCTCCAACCCCTTGTTCGGCCGCAAAGAGTTGACCCCGCGCTGGTCTGATTCCGACGTCGCCCGCTGGGCCGTGGCGCGCGAGGGCAGTGGCACGCCCGACCATCTGCCGATTATTCCGCTATGCGGACGGCTTTGGCCGGCACCGGGGCAGAACGAAGACGAGATCGAGCCCCTGCCCGCGTGGCCGCGCGGCGCACTCGACCCCGCGAGCCTGACGCCGTTGATCAGGGCGCGGGCCGAACGCGCAACACGGTTGCTCTATGACCGAGGCGCCGGCGCGCAGCTCAAAGGCCTGCTGCGCCGCATGGTGGAGGATTGGATCAAGCAGCGGTCTTGGCTCGTGCGCACGGCGTCGCGACTCGCCTGGTGCCTGCTCGACAGCCGGGTCGAGCGGACGATCGACGCCAAGCTGCCAAACATTCCGCCCCGCTTCATCGTCGAGCAAGCCGAAAGAGCGATCCACGACGCCGTGCGAGCTCTTGACACCGCGCGGTAGCGGTTGACGCGCCCAGTCCGGCGCCTCAGCCCGGCTCGGGCCCTCAGCCCTCGAGCTCGCTGTCCCAGTAGAGGTAGTCGCGCCAGGACTCGTGCAGATAGTTCGGCGGGAAGGCGCGCCCGTTCTCCTGCAGCTCCCACGAGGTCGGCTGGCGCGGCGGCTGGCGCGGAAACATCTGGCACTCGCGCGGCAGCCGGTTGCCTTTCTTCAGGTTGCAGCAGGAACAGGCGGTGACGACGTTTTCCCAGGTCGTCCGCCCCCCGCGCGAGCGGGGGATGACGTGGTCGAAGGTGAGCTCCTGGGTTGGGAAGGATCCGCCGCAGTACTGGCACTCGAAGCGATCGCGCAGGAACACGTTGAAGCGCGTGAAGGCCGGCCGCCGGGCGGCAGGGATATACTCCTTCAGCGCGATGACGGAGGGCAGCCGCATGGAGACTGACGGGCTGCGCACCTCGGTGTCGTATTCGGAGAGAACCGAGACGCGGTCCATAAACACTGCTTTCACAGCGTCCTGCCAGGACCAAACAGAGAGGGGGAAATAGGAGAGGGGGCGGAAGTCCGCGTTCAACACGAGAGCGGGATAGTGACTACCGCCATCCGGCACGCGCCGATCTCCCGTCGCTGCCGCGCCACACCCCTGACACCGATCCGGATGCGAGCGGCCTCATCGCCGCCCCCTAGCCCAGCCGTCGCCAGACTTATGCGGGACGACAGCCGGCCCACCACCAGATGATGTGGCACAGCCTGTGGACTTCACGGCTTATGCACAGAAGGCGCGGCTCTGTCCAGCAAGCCGCGCCTTCGTCACGCAAGCTTCATGCGCGCGGCAGGCGAGTAAAGGGCCGGCAAAGTGCGACGAGCGCGGCCAGCCCCGCCGCGTCGATTCCGTGGCCGAGGCCGGGGCGGTAGAGACCGGTGACGGGGACCTCGGCGCGCTGCAGCACCTCCTCGGCTTGGCGGGTGAGGGCGGCGGGCACGACCGGGTCGTCCTCGCCGTGCACGAGTAAGACGGGGATGCGGGCGCAAGGGCTGGGGAGAAGGGGCAGTGCCCCCGAGAAGGCGGCGATCGCGGCCGGCGGCGAAGGCATGCCAAGCCCCGTGTAGAGCGCCGTCATGCCCCCCTGGCTGAAGCCTCCCAGCACCACGCGCTCCATCGGCAGCCCAAGTCGCGCCGCCTCGGCACTGACGAAGCGGGAAAGCGACGGCGCGGCGCGACGCACTCCGGCAGCCAGCGCCTCCGCCGAGAGGTCGAGCAAAGGGAACCACTGCCGGCCGGATGGGGCCAAAGCGTAGGGTTCAGGCGCATTCGGGCAGGCGAAAGCTGCCTCAGGCAAGTCGGGCGCGAGTTCTTCCGCCAAGGCAGCGAGATCTCGCCCATCCGCCCCCACGCCATGGCAGAGGACGACGAGCAAGGCCGGGCGGCCGCCGCCGTGCGGCGCAAGCCGAGGCCCATCGAGGAGGGGGAGGTCGTCATGCATCGCGCCAGAGCGCATAACGGTGCACGATGACCCGGTCCACCGTCGTCACCCGCTTCGCCCCCTCTCCCACCGGATTTCTCCACCTCGGGCATGCGATGAGCGCTCTTTTTGCCTGGCGCATCGCACGCGCAGCGGGCGGCCGTTTCCTCCTCCGCCTTGAGGATATCGACCGCACGCGCTGCCGCGCCGAATATGCGGAAGCGATCCTCGAGGACCTGGCTTGGCTCGGGCTCGACTGGGACGGCGGCGTGCGTGTGCAATCCGAACACTTCGCCGAGTACCGAGCTGTGCTCGATCGTCTAGCCGCGCGCGGCCTGCTTTACCCCTGTTTTTGCACGCGGGCCGAGATCGCGCGCGAGGTGGCGGCCATCGGCCATGCCCCTCACGGCATCGACGGACCGCTCTATCCCGGCACCTGCCGCGGGCTAGACGAGGAGACCCGGGCACGGCGGATTGCCGCCGGCGAGCCCTACGCTCTCAGGCTGGACATCGCGCGTGCCATCGCCGCCATTCCCTCCCCCGTGTTCGCCGAGGAGGAGGGAGAGCCACCCTTCGCCATCAACCCCGCCCCCCTTTTTGGAGACGTGGTGCTGGCGCGCAAAGACACGCCAGCCTCCTACCACCTTTGCGTGACGCACGATGATGCAGTTCAGGGAGTCACGCTGGTCACCCGCGGCGTCGACCTCAAGCCCGCGATCCACCTGCACCGGCTTCTGCAGGCGCTGATGGGTTGGCCGGTGCCGCGCTGGCGCCACCACGCTCTGCTCACCGGGCCGGACGGGAGGCGGCTTGCCAAACGCGACCGTACGATGACCTTGCGGGCGCTTCGTGCGGCGGGACGAAGCCCAGCTGAAGTGAGAGCGATGGCGGGCTTCCCGGACGAAGCGTGAGGGCACCGAGCACCCCGGCCGGTCATTGTATGCAGAGAGCTGGGCTACACCCTGCGCGGCGAGACCCGGCCACGCCTCCCCTCATGCCCGTCCGATGCCGCCTGGCCATCGTTCAGGTTTCGCGCAGCGCCGTGAGCGCGAACGGCGGCTTTTTCCACCCGCAGCGGATTAGGCTGGAAACGCTGCAGGTTGGGGTTGCCTGCCATTCTACCGACCTTGGCGAAGACGTCGGGAAAACGGACGACGGGTCATGCGTGCCCGGCTTTCTGCCCGCGCTGGTCGCCGGTGCGCGGCAGAAGATTCGCTGAGGGAATATCGGCGTGTCTTATCCGCCGGGGCCGGGCTCGGCAGCGGGTGTGGCCGCTTGCGCGGAATGAGCTGAAAGCCACCTCATCGCCTCCGCGACCGGCATCGGGCGGGCGAACAGGAACCCCTGTGCTGCATCGCAGCCAATCTCGCGCAAATAGCGCGCTTGCGTATCTGTCTCCACTCCCTCGGCCACCGTCTCCAGACCGAGCTCCTTGGCGAGCGCGACGATGGTGCGAGCGATCATGCCCGACCGGTGCGTGCCGTCGATGGGGGCGACGAAGCTGCGGTCGATTTTCAGCCTTCGCACCGGGAAGCCGGTGAGGTGGGAGAGTGCGGCATAGCCTGTGCCAAAGTCGTCGAAGGCAATGCCGACCCCGGCCGTGGCCAGACGCTGCAGGACGGGGTCGATCTGCTCGATAGCACGGTCGATCAGCACGTTTTCGGTGACCTCGATCTCCAGACGGTCGGCCGCTAAGCCATGGGCAGCGACCGCATCGAGAATGCGCTCTGCCGCGTCTGGCGCGAGGAGTTGCGGCGTGGAGACATTCACCGCGATGTGCCCCGGTTCGAGGCCCAAGGAGGTGAAGTCCGCGGTGGCAGCGAGGGCAGCATTCAGCACGGCCCAGCCGAGATCGAGGGCGAGGCCCCGTTCCTCCGCCACCGAGACGAACTCGGCCGGCGAGACGGGTTTTCCGTCCTCCGTCCAGCGCGCGAGCGCTTCAAACCCCTCGAGGCGTCGATCGGCGAGGCGGAGTTTGGGTTGCAGGGCGATGGTGATCCGCCCTTCGGCCAGCGCCGCTCGCAAACGTTCGGCGAGTGCTGCCCGGCGCGCCATGCGCTGGGCAAGCCCTGCATCGAAGAGGGCGATGCGGTTGCGACCGTCCCGCTTGGCCCCGTAGAGTGCCGTATCCGCCGCGCGCAGCAGCGCCTCCGGTGTCTCGCCGTCTTCGGGATAGAAGGCAGCGCCGATCGATATGGACGGGGTGACGGCGCCGCCCTGGCACGGGACAGGGCGTTGGATGTTTCGGCGCAGCCGCTCGAGCAGCGTGAACGCCTCCGGCCCCTTGGCGTGGCCGGGCAATAGCAGGGCGAACTCGTCTCCGCCCATGCGCGCAATCACATCGGAGGCGCGTACGACCTCGCGCATGCGGCGCGCCACCTCCGCCAGCACAGTATCAGCCGTCGGGTGACCAAAGATGTCGTTCACCGACTTGAAGTGGTCGAGATCGATCAAGGCGAGGCAGCCGCCAAGCGCGTCGCTGCTCCGTCGTGCTGCCATCGCCTCAGCGAGGCGATCGAACAGGACGCTGCGGGAAGCAACACCCGTTAGATCGTCCTGTTCCGCGCGCCGGCGCGCCTCGGCCTCCGCTTGCTTGAGGCGGGTGATGTCGGTGCGCACGCAGACGAGGTGGCCGGAGCGCGACCGCCGTTCCCACCCTTGCAGCCAACGCCCGTCGGCGATCTGGAATTCGCGACTTGGACTGTCCGGCCCGGCAGAGCGGATTTGGCCCAGGCGGCGCGCGAGCCAGGCTTCGCGCTCTTCTTGCGGTGCATGAGGATCGATTTCATTGGCGTAGTCGCCGCTCGCGAGGGCCGCGCGCAACAGCCCCTCGAGTGTTGTGCCGGCAGCGAGGATTGGCGCGAGGGTTGGACGGAACTCAGTGAAGGCGCGATTCCACAGGATCACGCGCTCCTCAGGGTCGCAGACATAGACGCCAGAAGCCAGGGTGTCGATGATCTCGCGCAGCAGAGTTTCCGCCTCGGTGCGGCGGAAGAGTTCGGCAAAGGCGGCATCCTCGGCGGCACGGCGGGCGGTGATGTCGGTCTCGACGGCGATAAAGCCTTTGAGTTCGCCGCCCTCGCCGCGGATTGGGCTCGCCTCGATGTCAACCCAATAGGCGCGCCCATCCTTCGTGTAGTTCTGCACCTCAACGCGAAAACCCTCACCGCTGCGCATCGCCTCGCGCATATACGCGACCGCCGCCGGATCGGTGCCCTTGCCCTGCAGAACCGAACCGGGGGTGCGGCCGATCAGCTCGGCCAAACTATAGCCCGTGACACGCTCAAACGCCGGGTTGACCCAAACCGTCAGCCCTTGCGCATCGGTGATGATCGCGGGCGTGGGCATTTGACGCACAACAAGAGCGAGCCGCGCATGATCCCGTTCCCGCTCTGCCCGCTCGGTGATGTCTTCGATCGTGCCGTAGAGGGCCTGTGGTCGGCCGTCGCCATCGAACAGGCAGCGGCCGCGTACCCGCACCGTCAGGTGCCGACCGCGCGCGGTAACGAAAGCGAGATCGAGATCCCAAGGACTGCCTTCGCGCGCCGAACGGGCGAGCGCTTCGGCAAGGGTGGCGTGCGATGGGCCTGGAAAATGCGCCATCGCCGCTTCCACGGTCGGGACGAAATCGTCGTCCACTTCGTACAGCCGGCGCGTGATGCGCGACCACCAGAGGCGCTGCGTGGCAAGCTCAAGCCGCCAAGCGCCAATGCCCGACACCTCGAGCAAGGTCTCGAGGATGGGCTCGCCGGCAGTGTAATTCAGGGCAGCAAAGAGGCTGTCCATGGGTTGGGTTCGCGCGCGACCTAGTCTGATCGCGAGACGCTAGGCCTCAGAAGTGGACGGATGGTTAACGCAGCGGCGCGCCCTCGGCGTCGCCAGGGCAGGCATTGAGCAACGCACGCAGCCGCCCCGCCGCCTCGCCCGGCGGAATCAGGCCCTCGCGCAGGAACAGGTCGATCAGCACGAGGGGAATGTTGAACTTGAACGCGTCTGTGTCGCGAACGAGGCGGAACACCTCGGAGATGGGGAGGAGCTCGAAGCGCGCCACCTCACCGTCGTTGGGGCGGGGGAGGACATTCTCCGACAGCTCGAGGTCGAATAGGTGCAGCGTGTCGCGCCGCATGCCCCGTGCCTGGCCCGGCTCGCGCCACGCCATGCGATAGCGAAGGGATCCTACGGGACGGGCGGTTGCGGCCAGGGAAGCCGGAATCGAGGCTTCTTCCCAGGCTTCCTTCACCAGCGTGGAAAGCGCCGTCTCGCCCGCCGCAATGCCGCCGCCGATCAGCGTGTCGCGCTTGCCGGGGGCAATCGTCTTGTCGGCTGCGCGCACGCCAATCCAGACGAACAGCCCCTCCGCCTGCCGCACCAGCCCATTGGCATGCACCCCTTCGGCGGCGATGCCGAAGGCCGGAATGGCGGCGCGGTCGATCTTCGCCAGGCTCTCTCCGCCCGCCTCAGCCCGCACGTCATAGAGCTCTCCGCGCAGGCGGGGGATCAGCCCCAGCGCGACCAGGCGGTCGGCCAGAGCGGCGAGCGCCTCGCTCCGTTCGGCAGGGGTCTGCGCTGCCGGTGTGAGGGCGAGCGTCATACCCTCGCGCACGATGTCGCGCGCTGGGCCGAGCGCTGCCGCGATCTCGGCCGCCACCCAGCCGACCTGCCGGCTGCCGATGCGGAAGGGCAGGAATCCCTCGAGCGACGGGAGGTCGTTGCAGCGGGCAATGTGGCGAAAAAACGGGGCGAGATCCATCCCCACTACCATGCGCCAGGATCATTCGCGATGGGAGGGATGCATCCTCCTCCCTTTGCGGTCTCCCCCGCCGCACGACATGGTGCAGAGGGAACGGAGCCACACACGTGAAACACGTCCAGGATGGCGGGTCGACCGCCAGCGGGCTTGCGGCCCGCGCCCGTGCACCAGAACGGTCGCACCTCGACACGATCATGACCCTGCTGCCCTATCTTTGGCCAAAGGGCGAAGCGGGGCTGCGCCTGCGCGTCGTCGCAGCCCTCGTTTTCCTCGCTTGCGCCAAAGTGGCGACTGTCGGCGTGCCGCTGGTGCTGTCCGCCGCGGTGGATGCGCTTGCGCCGCGCGATGCCCCGCTTGTCGCCGTGCCGTTCGCCCTGGTCGCCGGCTACGGGCTTCTTCGTCTTGCCGCCTCGGGCTTTCAGGAGTTGCGCGATGCCGCCTTCGCGCGCGTGGCGCAGGCGGCGATCCGCACCATCGGGCTTGCTACGTTTCGCCACCTGCACGCGCTCTCCCTCCGTTTCCATCTCGACCGTCAGACGGGCGGCCTTTCCCGCATGGTCGAGCGCGGTGTGCGCGGCATCGAGACCGTGCTGCGCTTTGCGCTGTTCAACACCATTCCCACACTGGTCGAGATCCTGCTTGCCACAGCTGTCGTTTGGGCCGTGCTCGGGCCTTTGTTCGCCGTCATCGTTTTCGCCACGCTTGTCCTTTACGTCACCTTCACCCTGCTGGTCACGGAGTGGCGGGTAAAGTTCCGCCGCGCGATGAACGAAACCGATCAGGTAGCCAACGCGAAAGCGATCGATTCGCTGCTGAACTACGAGACGGTGAAGTACTTCAACAACGAGGAGCACGAGGCACGCCGCTACGAGGCCGCTCTTCGCCGGTATGAGGAGGCGGCGGTGAAGAGCCAGGTGACTCTCAGCCTGCTCAATCTTGGTCAGGCGGCGATCATTGCCGCCGGCGTCACCGCCGTGATGTTGCTTGCCGCCTTTGGCGTGCTTTCCGGCACCACCACAGTCGGCCAGTTCGTGCTCGCCAACACCGTGATGCTGCAGCTTTACATCCCACTCAACTTCCTCGGCTTTGCCTATCGCGAGATCAAGCAGGGCCTTGTCGACATGGAGGCGATGTTCCGCCTGCTTGCTGAGGAGCGCGAGATCGCCGACGCGGCGGATGCGCAACCGCTCTCGGTGCGGGCGGGCGAGGTTCGGTTCGAGGATGTCCGCTTCGGCTACCGGCCGGATCAAGAGATCCTGCACGGCGTGTCCTTCGTTGTCCCGCCTGGCAGGACGGTTGCCATCGTTGGTTCCTCAGGCGCTGGAAAGTCGACGATCTCGCGGCTTTTGTTCCGCTTCTATGACGTCTGGTCAGGGCGGATTTTGATCGATGGGCAAGATATTCGCAGCGTCACGCAAGACAGTCTGCGCCGAGCCATCGGAATCGTGCCGCAGGACACCGTTCTGTTCAACGACACGATCCGCTACAACATCCGCTACGGCCGTCCCGATGCGACAGACGCTGAAGTGGAGGAGGCGGCCAAGCTCGCTCGCATCCACGACTTCATCCTCTCCACTCCCGATGGCTACGATACCCGCGTCGGCGAGCGCGGCCTTAAACTGTCGGGTGGGGAGAAGCAGCGCGTGGCGATCGCGCGCACCATCCTGAAGAACCCGCCGATCCTGATGTTTGACGAGGCGACCTCCGCCTTGGATACGCGCACGGAACGCGAGATCCAGGCCAATCTCAAGGAGCTTGCGCGCAACCGCACCACGCTCGTCATTGCGCACCGCCTCTCCACGGTCATGGACGCGGACGAGATTTTGGTGCTCGATCACGGCCGCATCGTCGAACGCGGCACGCACGAGGCGCTGCTCGCGCGCGATGGGCTTTATGCCGAGATGTGGCGGCGCCAGGCGGAGGCGGTCGAGGGCGAAGGGGTGGGGGGAGGCGAGGGCGCCCTACCGGCGGCCGCCGACTGACCGCGACGAGCGGCGGCCGGCGCTGGGCAGCGGTGCCGACGATGCGCGCCTGCTGGCGGGTGAGGCTTGCGACCAGGCGCGCAGCGTGCCCTCGGCAGAGGAGTGTCGGCGGGGGTGCAGGATCGTCGCCCTTGATGCGTGCTGGCGCAGGCCACCACCGTGCCGGGGCTCAACCCCGATCAGCGCCTTCTGCCCCGAGAGTCCCGCGGGGGAGCACAGCTTTGGCGGTTGCTCTTTAACCCGCATCGCCCACACCGCGCCGCGTTCTTTCTCAGGCCTCAGCCTCGCTGCGCCACGGGGCGGCTCCGGCGTGCGGCCAAGCCCGCCAGCCCTTGGCTGGGGGGTTCCGACAGGCCAGGACATTTCCCATTTTTTGCTCAAACACGGTGTGGGAGAGTGTGTCGATGCAAGCCGACTCGATGGGCGAGACGCCCGAGGATCTGAGCCTGGCGGGCTCGGTGGTCGATCAGGCCATCGCGGCCATGATGGAGCGCAAGATTGGTCCCCTCTCGGCCGCTTCCGCACTGCTTGGGGGGGCGATTGGGATTCTCTCGCGCAGCCTCGATGAACCCGCGGTGATCCGGGTGCTGGAGAACGCCATCGCCGCCGTGCGAGCTGGCGAGGTGCGCGACCTGCAAGGCGAAGGGGCGATGGACGGCCGGTCTGCTTGACCGCGCGGCGGCCGCCGCGTATGGAAAGAGGCTCTGTCGGGCCGCGTTTGTGGGCCCGGCCCCTCTCTCACTGGGATCAGACCTGATCGAGGAGTGTGCGATGGCGCGTCGTTGCAGCGTCACCGGCAAGGGCGTGCTGACCGGCAACAACGTCAGCCACGCCAACAACAAGACCCGCCGCCGGTTCCTGCCCAACCTGCACGAGACGTCGCTGGTCAGCGATATTCTGGGGACCACGGTGCGCTTGCGGCTGTCGACGCGCGGCATCAAGACGGTCGAGCACAACGGTGGGCTGGACGCTTGGCTGCTCTCCACGCCCGACCGCAAGCTCACAGCCGAGGCGCTGGAGCTGAAGCGTCGCATCGAGCGCGCCAAGGCGAAGCGGGCGGCCTGAGCAAGGCCCTTGCAGTTTTGCGGCCAGGCCCGCCTAGGCGCGGGCCATTTTCGTTGATCGCCCGCGCATGCTGTCTCCTTCCGGTCTGATCGCGGCTCTGCATGCCCTGCCGCCCGAGGCGGTGTGGGCGATGATGCTGGTCGTAGCCTACACGGGCCCGCTCGCCCTGCTTCGGGTCGGCGGCGCGTCGGGGCTCAAGGTGTGGATCGCGGTCGCGGTGATCGCGGCCAACCTGCAGGTGCTGAAGGTGGTGCCATTCACCCTCTTTGCCGGCCCAGTGGCGGAAGGAACAGTGGTGTTCTCCTCCACCTATCTCGCCACCGACCTGCTTAGCGAGCATTACGGCGAGCGTGAGGCGCGTTCCGGCGTGTGGCTCGGCTTTTCCGCCCATCTCGCGATGACGGTGCTGATGCTGCTGGCACTCGGCTACCGTCCCCTCTCGGCTGAAGAGGCGGGGGAAGGGCTTGCCTGGGCCCTCCCCTTCCATGACCATCTCGCGGCGATTTTTAGCCCCGCGCCGGCCCTCTTTGCTGCCGGCATCGTCGCCTTCCTCACCTCGCAGATGCTCGACATCCGCCTGTTTGGTGCCTTGCGGCTGGCCACTCGGGGGCAACACCTTTGGCTGCGCAACACCTTCTCCACCATCGTCTCGGCACTGATCGACAACACGATCTTTTCCGTGCTTGCCTTCCGCCTCTTTGCCGCCGACCCTGTGCCTTGGGACGCGCTCGTTCGCTCCTACATTTTTGGTGCGTGGCTGCAGCGCGTGGTGCTGGCGCTGCTGGATACGCCGTTCATGTATGCGGGCGGGCGTGTGGTACCCATCATCGCGCGGGGATGAGCGGGCGCTACACGGCCTTCTCCTGGCGGGTGGTTGGGCGGGATCCCGCGACGCGTGCCCGCCTTGGCCTCCTCTTGACGCCGCACGGCGTGGTGGAAACGCCGAACTTCATCCTGTGCGCCACGCGCGGCGCGCTAAAAGCAGCAACGATGCCACAGGCGCGGGCCTTGGGCGCGCAGATCGTGCTCGCCAACACCTACCATTTAATGCTGGCGCCGGGGGCGGAGCGGGTGGCGCGGTTGGGCGGGCTTCATCGCATGACGGGCTGGCAGGGCCCGATACTGACGGATTCGGGTGGTTTTCAGATCTTCTCCATGGGCCATGGCGGGGTTGCGGCAGAGGTGAAGGGCAACCGGGCGCAACCCGCCGAGGCGACGCTGATCCGGATCGAGGAGCGGGGGGCGACGTTCCGCTCCTACATCGATGGCAGCGTGCAGGAGCTGACCCCGGAACGGTCGATGCAAATCCAGGCCGCGCTCGGGGCAGATCTCGTCGTCGTGCTGGATGAGTGCACGCCCTTCCATGCCGACCGCGACTACGTCGCGCATGCGCTGGAACGCACCTTTCGCTGGAGCCGCCGCAGCCTCGCCGCCTTCGATCAGGCGGGCGGGATGGGAACGGAAGGCCCGCAGGCGCTTTACGGGATTGCGGGCGGGCACGTGCACGAAGACCTGCGTCGCGCGGCGGCGGATTTTGTCAATGGCGAGGCGTTCTTCGGCCACGCCATCGGTGACTCGCTCGGCGCGACACGGGAGCAGATGCACGCCGTGGTCGCCTTTCAGGCTCCGCTGCTGCGCGAGGACAGGCCCATTCACCTGCTCGGCATCGGCCAGGTGGCGGACATCTGGCACGGGGTTGCGCACGGCATCGACACGTTCGACTGCGTGCATCCCACCCGGATCGCACGCCACGGTGGGGCGCTCGTGCGCCATGCGGATGAGAAGGGCGTGGAAGGTCGCGATCACCTCAACCTGCGCAACGCGTGCTTCCGCGACGATCCGCGCGTTCTGGAAGAGGGCTGCGACTGTCCGGCCTGCGCCGGTGGCTACCCCCGCGCCTATCTCCATCACCTGCTGAAGACGGGCGAGCTTATCGGGCTTTGGTTGCTCACCCAGCACAATATCCGCTTCATGATGCGGCTGATGGCCGAGGTGCGAGCAGCGATCGCGGCCGGGCGCGTGCGCGAGGCTGCTGCCGAATGGGGCGTTCGGCTCGACGCTTGACGCGGCGCGTTTAGCCGAGCGGGTCGAACCCGTGCGGGAAGAGAATGAGCGGCTTTTGCAACGAATAGGGCTTGCGCGAGGTAGGGCCCCGAGCCTGTTTTGCCTGCAGCGAGCCTTCGCGCATGACCACCTCGCCACGCCGCACCGTCGCCACCGGCCAGCCCGTCACCTACACCTTCTCATAGGGCGTGTTGTCAAGGCCGTGGCGCATCAGCGCGTTGGTGAGGCGCTCGCGCTTCGTTGCATCCCGCAGCACGAGATCAGCGTCTGCCCCGATCGCGATCATGCCCTTGCGGGGGGCGAGGCCGAACAGGCGCGCGGGGTTGGTGGCGGTGAGGGCCACAAAGTCGGTGAGATCGATCCGTTCCTTCGCCACGCCTTCGGAGAACACGGTGGGCAACCGTGCAGCGAGCCCCGGCATGCCGTTGGGGATGTCGCGAAACCGCGCAGCGCGGCCGCAGCGCGCCTGGCCGCGATCGCCCACGACGCTGAAGCCGCAATGAACCGAAGTGAGGACGTCGAGCACGCAGGTGCGGAGGGGGCGCCAGGCGCTCGTGTTCGTCCGGCTCAAGCGGGGCGGGGCTGCACACGGACTTCGCCTCCTCGACGCGGGGCGATCGCGCGCAGGGTGGCCTTGCGCTCCACTACGGGGGGCGCGACCAGGCGTGGTACTTCGGCGCTGTCATGCTGCGCGCGAGATATCGTTCTGGTAGAAAAATAATCGCGTGGTAGTTCTCGCCAGGCACGCTCACGTAGGCTTAAGCCGACGCGCGTTGGCGAGCACGCGCACAGACTGCGCATCGTCGACATGCAGCGAGTCGTAGGTGAGGAACACGTTGAACGAGCGCACACCCTGCGCGACGAGGGCGAGTAGCTCTGTCTCCACCACCGTATCTGTCTGGTCGGTGACGATCTGATGGAAGGCGTGATCGACCATCGCGTTGCGCGCGCGCACGCAGTAGTCGTCGAAAATCGACCGTGTCGGGTGGCCGCGGAACTGCGGCATGACGCAGATCACGCTTGTGGTTCCGCCAGCGCGACGATGCGTCCGCCCACGATCCCGATGTCGGCGCCGACTGCATCCGCGGCGCTAACCGCGGTGCCGCCAAGCACCGCGAAACCAAACATCATCGCCCCCCGGGCTTCGAAGTTGCAACGATCCGCTCCAGGTCCCCGTAAATTTCCCCGTGCCCCGCGCGCGTCCAGGTCAGACGACTCGCGCGCTGGCTGGCGCAAAGACGGCGTCAGGCGACCAGCGGCGCACGCTCTGAGGCCGCACGCTGCCAAGCGCGCGCGGCGTCCTCGTCGAAGAGGTCGGCGAGCTGCTGCATCATCGTGCCGCCCAGTTCCTCTGCATCGACGATGGTGACGGCGCGACGGTAGTAGCGAGTGACGTCGTGGCCAATCCCGATCGCAACCACCTCGATCAGCCCTTCACGATCGACGCGGCGGATCACCTCGCGCAGGTGCCGCTCGAGATAGTTGCCAGGGTTGACGGAGAGGGTGGAGTCGTCGACCGGCGCGCCGTCCGAGATCACCATCAAAATTTTTCGGTGCTCGGGTCGGGCGAGCAGGCGGCGATAGGCCCACTCGAGAGCCTCGCCGTCGATGTTCTCTTTCAGCAGCCCCTCGCGCAGCATCAGGCCAAGGTTCTTGCGTGCACGACGCCAGGGCGCGTCAGCCTCTTTGTAGACGATGTGACGCAGATCATTCAGCCGCCCCGGGTTGCGCTTCTTGCCCTCCTGCACCCAGCGCTCCCGGCTTTGCCCGCCCTTCCAAGCACGAGTGGTGAAGCCGAGAATTTCGACCTTGACCCCGCAACGCTCCAGTGTGCGGGCGAGAATGTCCGCACTCATCGCCGCCACCGTGATGGGCCTGCCGCGCATCGAGCCCGAATTGTCAATCAGCAGCGTGACGACGGTGTCGCGGAAGTCGGTATCTCGCTCGCGCTTGTAGGAGAGCGAGTGCATCGGGTTCGCCACCACGCGGGCGAGTCGGGAGACGTCGAGCAGCCCCTCCTCCAAGTCGAATTCCCAGGAGCGCTGCTGCTGGGCCATCAGCCGCCTTTGCAGGCGGTTGGCGAGCTTGGTGACAATGCCCTGCAGGTGTTGCAGCTGTTGGTCGAGCTGGGCGCGCAGCCGGGCGAGCTCGTCCGGATCGCAGAGGTCGGAGGCGTCGATCTCCTCGTCGAACTGGCGGGTGAAGGCGCGGTAGCGCGTCTCCTCTGCATCGAGGGGCGGTTCGCGCCTTGCCTGCGGCCCGGCTGGGCGTTCGTCTCCGTCCGAGGCTGAGCCTTCGTCCTCGCGTTGTTCTGCCGCCTCGATGGGCTGCGCCTCGCCTTCGGCCTCCTCCTCGCGCGCGCCGGGCAGCGATTCGGCTTCCGCCGCACCGACGCTGCGCTGCTCCTCGTCTTGCTTCTCGCCCTCTGTCTCTCCCTCATCCTCCTCTTCCTGGGCTTGGCTTTTCTCGTCTGCGTCTGCGATGTCCTCGGCGAGATCGAGGGCGGAGAGGAGGCGTCGCGCAACCCGGGCGAAAGCATCCTGATCGAGCGCGCAGGTGCCGAGCTGCGCAATCGCGGTAAGTGCGCTCTTTGGCAGGTGCGGCCGCCACAGCTCGACGACCCGGCGCGCCGCTTCGGGCAAAGGCTGGCCCGAAAGCGCCTCGCGGGCGAGAAGGTCGATCGCGCGCGCCAGCGGCAGCTGTTCCTTGCGCACCATCCGGTCGTAGCCTTCCGCCTCGCACTGCTCAACGAGGCGCGCGCGCAAATTGGCGGCAACCCCGGGCATGGCGCGGGCGCCAATCTCCTCGCAGCGCGCCTGTTCGAGAAGGTCGTAGATCTCGCGCGCTTCACGCCGGGCAGGGGCGAGGCGGGCGTGGGTGGCTTCGTCGTGGTAAGCGAGCCTGAGCGCGACGGCATCTGCCGCACCGCGCACGCGTGCGATCTCGGCCGGCGATAGGGCACGCGATGGGGCGGGCAGTCGGACCCGCTTGCCGGAGACCGCAGCGGCGCCGGGCGCGAAGGACACTTCGATGTCGGAACGGTGTGCGATCGCCCGCACCACACCCGCCGTGGCACGGCGGAATTGCTCGGCGCGGGCAGTCTCCGGGTCGGCCATCGCTCCCGTCAGGCCGCCCGTCGGGGCGAGAGCCCGCCCAGCAGCTCCTCGTTGAAGCAACGCTGGTAGTACTCGGCCACGGTGGCGCGCTCGGCCTCGTCACACTTGTTGAGGAAAGTGACGCGGAAAGCGAAGGCGAGGTCGCCGAAGATGCGCGCATTCTCCGCCCAGGTGATGACAGTGCGCGGGCTCATCACGGTGGAAATGTCGCCGTTGATGAAGCCGGCCCGGGTGAGGTCGGCGAGTGCCACCATAGCCTTGATGCGTTTCTTCGCCGCCTGGTCGTTCGGATCGATCTTCAGTTTCGCCATCACGATCTCGACCTCCTGCTCCTGCGGCAGGTAGTTGAGCGTGGCGACGATGTTCCAGCGGTCCATCTGGCCTTGGTTGATCTGCTGCGTACCGTGATAAAGCCCCGTCGTGTCGCCGAGCCCGACTGTGTTGGCGGTGGCGAACAAACGGAACGCTGGGTGCGGGCGGATCACCCGGTTCTGATCAAGCAGCGTGAGCTTGCCCTCGACCTCCAGCACGCGCTGGATGACGAACATCACGTCGGGCCGGCCGGCGTCGTACTCGTCGAAGACGAGCGCGCAGGGATGCTGCAGGGCCCAGGGCAGGATGCCTTCGCGGAACTCCGTCACCTGCTTGCCGTCGCGCAGCACGATTGCGTCCTTGCCGATCAGGTCGATGCGCGAGATGTGGGAATCGAGATTGACCCGGATGCAGGGCCAGTTCAGGCGGGCGGCGACCTGCTCGATGTGTGTGGATTTGCCGGTGCCGTGATAGCCCTGCACCATGACGCGCCGGTTGTGGGCAAAGCCCGCCAGGATTGCCAGTGTGGTCTCGCGATCAAAGCGATACGCTTCGTCGAGATCCGGCACATGTTCGGTGCGTACCGAAAAGGCGGGCACCTCCATGTCGCAGGGGAAACCGAAGGTCTGATCCACACGCACGCGAATGTCGGGCAGGTCGATGGCCGATGTCGGCCGTGCATCCGCGCGCTGCGTTAGCGTGTCCATGCGTTCTGTCCAATCGTCGTCACGCACGGCAGTCTAGCCCCCGCTTTGGGGAATGCGAAGGTCGTGCCGTGCTCGCCTTACTCGTGCGCCGTGCGCAGCGCACGCATCACCGCGGCGTAGGCGGCGTTGATTTCCTTCAGTTTCTCCTCTGCTTCCAGCGCCCCGCCATGGCGGTCGGGGTGATGGGCGAGGGCGAGGTGCTTGTAGCGCTTCTTCACGTCCTCGCGCGCCACCGGCCAATCGAGGCCGAGCACGGCGAGAGGGCGGCGTAGCGCGGGTGGTGCCTCGTCGCGTTTCGGCTGCGGGCGAGGCCGGGGGCGCGTCAGCACGCCCAAGGGATCGGCCACAGCGTCCTCGAGCGCGCCGAGCCGCCCGAGCGGCCAAGACGGCCGCCGCCAGGTCGTGTCGCGACGCAGTTCGGCCTCGATCTGCGCAGGCGTCATGCCCCGATAGTAGTCCCAGGAGCGGTTGTACTCGCGCACATGCTCCAGGCAGAACCACCAGTATTGGTCGAGCGCGTCGCGGGACTTTGGGGCGCGGAACAGCCCGGGCGCCGTGCAGCCGGGCGAGTCGCAGAGGCGCGGCTCGGCCTCGGCGCGCGGGTCAGGCGCGTAGTAGCGTCGGGATCTGGCAGCACCGCTGTGCATTGCTCTTTTATGGCGGCGGGCCCCAAGGGCCGCAAGAAAAGGGACGCAAGGAGATGAACGGACCACGGGCTCAGCGCATCAAGTCGCGGCTGGAAGCTGTGTTTGCGCCATCGTTGCTGGAGATCCTCGACGACAGCGCGCGCCATGCAGGGCATGCGCACAGGATCGGCGCCGACCATCCGGGACGAGCGCAGGAGGTAGGCGAGACTCACTTCCGCATCCGCATGGTGTCGGCCTCGTTCAGCGGTATGCCGAAGGTTGCACGGTCGCGTGCGGTGCATGAGGCGCTCGCCGATGAATTCGCCACAGGCCTGCATGCCTTGGGGCTCGATCTGCGCGCGCCGGGCGAGGGCTGAGCCAGAACCGGGTGCGCTTCAACCTTGGTTTAAGGCTTACGCCGGCATGATGCCATCCGGACGGAGGGTTGGTTCATGCCGAGAAGCACACTCGTCAACCGCAACATCGTCGCCGAGCGGGGTCGCACCTCGATGCGGCTGGAGCCCGAGCTGTGGGATGCGCTGGCCGAAATCTGCCGCCGTGAAGGCACCACGCCGTCAGAACTGTGCCGACGGCTCGAGCGCTCGGGGCTTCCTGGAGGGCGCACTTCGGCCATGCGCGTGTTCATCTTGCAGTATTTTCGGGCCGCTGCGACGGAGGAGGGGCATGTCGCCGCGGGGCACGGCCCGGCGGCCGAACGCCAGCGCCGCGCCACGTCTCGACGCGGGGGGGAAGCGCGGGCCGCTGCCTGACTGCGCGTTCGGTTGCCCGTCGCGGCGTTGGGTGGCGCGCGCTGGCTCTGGCGACGGCTCGCATGGGGTGTTGTGTTGGCCGCGCCTCGCGACGTATCTGGCGCGCCTTTTGGGGAGGTCGCTGAGCCAAGGCCGGGCAAGGCCTTGCGAGGCGGGCAAGGCTTTCCGATAACGCACCTGACGACCCTCGCCCTTGACGCGGTCTGCGTCGCCTCGCTGTGGTCGAAGGAGCAGTGCGGCCCAGATTACGGTGGGTCGACCGTGATAGGCGAAGCGAATGCGGCCCTGTTGTCTTCGTCGGCATCATCACCGTGGCAGACAGGGACGGTAACCTTCTTCGGCTGCCTCGCCGATCGGCGGCGGAGGGAGGCCCAACAGAAGGGGGCCAACAGAATGGGTAGGGCGGGTTTGAGGCGCGATGCGCGCGGCCCATTCCCCGGCAGATGCCGGCTGCCGTCAGCCCGTACGACAAGTGAGCTCGCGGCTCGGGCGAGAGGCAGGCGGGCCGAAGCGGGACGGAACGGGCCCAGCTGGTGGAGCGGCACGCGCGGGATGAGGCACGCCATAGAGGGGCTGACGCGAGAGCGACCTGGCCGCGCCTGTCGCGACGGCGCGACGGCCAGAGACCGCACGGCCCCAGATTTCCGCATCGGAAGGTCGAGCAGCCGGGCACCGCTCTTGCGACCGAAGGGCGTATGGGGTCACCGTCTGTTCAGGGAGCACGTGGTTCTTCGACGGGCTGATCTCTCGTTCAAGGCTCGCTGGCTGGCTTACCGTGGGCGGTGCGATCTGAGCCAGGGGCGTCTTTATCGTCTTTGGTCGCCGACGCCACGAGCGCTGTCTCTCTATCCCTCGGCCGGCTGCTGAACAAGCGATGTCTCTCTATCCCTCGGCCGGCCGCTGAACGCGGGATGGCCCGGTCTCACGGCACCCTCACCGATTCGCCGTCCCCTCCGCCGCCCGCCCATCGCGTGGGTTCTCGTCCGCGCTTCCCTCCAACACCTCCTGGGTCTGCCCCTGCCCTCCCGGCAAGGCCGCTCGGGCCGCCTGAGCCAAGCGTGGCCAGCGCCGCGCCACCACAGGGCTGTCCGCAGCATAGGCGTGGCAGGTGTTCAGCAGCGCCGGCGGGCGCGACTCGTCCTCCGTCACCTCACGGCGGAGCACGATCAGGGTCTGGAACGCCACCGTGGCCATCGGACCGAGCAACTCGACCAGGTGTGTGCAGCCCTTCACCCCACCCACCCGATCGCGAACCGCGCGCATCCACCCCGGCCCGATCCTGAGACCAGCCAGGGCAGCGAAGTTCGGCGTGATCGCTGGGCAGATCGCGTAGGGGGCGAATTCCGTGTTCGCCTCACACGCAACAACCCGCATCTCGGCATCGATGGTCAGGCGCATCAGCATCCCATGCAGCGGCTCGCCCGCCTCGATGCGGCCCCGATCCGCGTTGGCGAAGCCATAGCTCTTGGTGTCGGTCAGCCGCGCCTCGATGTCGAACAAGCCATCCGCGCGGCGATAGCCCTCGATCACGAGGGTGCGCGTGTGCAGCTTCTCGCGCGGGGGCGGTGGGCTCAGCGGCACAATTCCCTCAGCCTCGGGCAAAATGTGGCGCGCTCTCTCTCACGCGCTTGCCCCTTCTTCGCGCAAAAATCCACGCAGATCGTCCTCCGCCACATCGCGGGCAACGAAGGCCTGGCCTACGCCGCGGGCGAGCACGAAGGTCAGGGTTCCGCCCGTCGCCTTCTTGTCCCGCCGCATGCGCGCAACCAGCCTCTCCGCGTCCCACCTGCGCCCCGTGTCGGAAAGCCGCACGGGCAGGCCAACCGCGGCGAAATGGGACGCAACGCGCAGAGCGTCTTTCTCCTCGCACAGCCCAAGCCGCGCGGAGAAGCGGAAGGCGAGCGCGATGCCGAGCGCGACGGCCTCGCCATGGAGCAAAACCGCGCCGTCGTAGCCCGTTTCGGCCTCGAAAGCGTGGGCAAACGTGTGCCCAAGATTGAGCAGAGCACGGCCGCCTTCAGCCACCTCCTCGCGCTCGTCTGCCGCCACCACGCGCGCTTTTGCCGCTACCGACCGCGCCACTGCCTCCGCCAGGGCTTCGGCCTCGCCGGCCACCACCGCTGGCCCGTTCGCTTCGCACCACGCGAAAAACGGCTCATCGTCGATCAGCCCGTACTTTGCCACCTCGGCATAGCCGGCGCGCAGTTCTCGGACCGGCAAGGTGGCCAGAAGCGCGGTGTCGCAAAGCACGGCGCGGGGCTGGTGAAAGGCGCCGACCAGGTTCTTGCCATGCGCCGTGTTGATGCCAGTCTTGCCGCCGACAGAAGAGTCCACCTGGGCGAGCAGTGTGGTCGGCACCTGGGCGAAAGGCAGCCCGCGCAAAGCTACGGCGGCGGCAAATCCAGCGAGATCGCCGATAACGCCGCCGCCGAAAGCGATCACGCCTGTCCTGCGGTCGATCCCTCCCGCCAGCATGCGCTCGATCAGGTCTTGGAAGGCGGCGAAGCACTTCGCCCCCTCACCAGGCGGAACCAGAAGCGCTCGCCCGGAAAACCCGGTCTCTGCCAGGCCTGCTTCCACCTTTTCCCCGTGCAGACGCCAGACCGTCTCATCAGCGACGAGGACGACGCGACGCGACGGCAGCACGGGTGCGAGATGCGCCCCAGCGCGGGCGGCAATACCGGCTCCGATGATGACGTCATACGCCCGGTCGGCGAGCGGCACGCGCACGCGTCGCGGCGGGCGATAGGCGAGAAGGGCATGCAGCACGCGGTTGGTCGTCTGTTCAGGGGCCTCGTCGCGGCAGGATACGATCACGTCCGCCTCGGCATAGACGGGATCGCGCTTCTGCGCGAGGTCCGCGAGGACCGAGGCCGGATCACCGCCCGCGAGCAAGGGGCGGTCGTTGCGGCCGCTCACGCGCCGCACCAAAATCGGGAGGTCAACTTTGAGCCAGACCGACCGCCCCCGTGCGCGCACCAGGGCCCTCGTCTCCGGGTCCATGAAGGCACCCCCGCCAGTGGCAAGCACGATTTGCGGGCCGGCGAGCAGGCGGGCGATCACCCGCCGTTCGCCGGCGCGGAAGGCGGATTCGCCGAACCTGTCGAAAATCTCCCGGATGCTCATGCCAGCCGCGCGTTCGATTTCGGCATCCGAATCCACGAAGGGCAGGCCAAGCCGTGCGGCGAGGCGACGGCCGATCGCGCTTTTGCCCGCCCCCATCAGCCCAACCAGCACGATCGACCGCCCTTCGGCCACGGCCGCCCGGGGTTCGCCTGGACGGTCGCGGGGGCTAGATTGGTCGGCACGCGACTCGGGTGCGGCCTGAGATGGGGCGAGCATGTCCCGCAGCATGGCAACCAAAGGCTAGCATGCGCGCAGCACCGCACCAGGATCGGCGAAGGGGGGTCGGTTGCGCCTCTGGTTCATTCTCCTCCTTGTCTTGGTCGGCCTCCTCGTCGCGGGCGTTCTGTGGGTCGGCTTCCACCCGCCCCAGCCGCGCCCGGTCGCGGTCGAGAAGGTGCTGCCGACCGACCGGTTCCTGCCGCGATGAGCGCGATACCGGACGATTCTCCGCAACCGGCGGGCCTCCGTCAGCTTGAAGCCTTTCTCGAAATGATGGCCGCCGAGCGCGGGGCCTCGCGCAACACGCTCTCCGCCTACCGGTCTGATCTTCTCGACTTCGCCCGCTTTTGCAGCGGCCGTCGGGTGCCGCTGCTGGCGGCGTCGAGCGCGGATCTGCGCGCCTATCTGCAAACGCTGCATGCGGGGGGGGTGGCTGCGCGCACAGCGGTGCGCCGCCTGTCCGCGTTGCGCCAGTTTTACCTATACCTCGTCCGCGAGGGGGTGCGTACCGACGATCCGACCGACACTCTTGACCGCCCAAGGCCCGGTCGCCCTCTGCCCAAGGTGCTGAGCGAGGGCGAGGTGGCGGCCTTGCTCGCAGCAGCGCGGAGTTTGCCGGATGAAGAGGGTCTGCGCGCAAGCGCGCTGCTTGAACTCTTGTATGCAACGGGCATGCGGGTCAGTGAGCTCGTCACGCTGCCGCGGCGCGCGATCCGGCCTGGGGCGGAGGCGATCCTGATTCGCGGCAAGGGCGGCAAGGAGAGGCTGGTGCCACTCGGGCCAGTGGCGCGGCAGGCGGTAGAGGCGTGGTTAGCCCGGCTCGCGTCACGGCCCACACGCGGTTCGGGCGAGCGTTACCTCTTCCCCTCGCGCTCCCGCGCTGGCCATCTCACCCGGCAGGGGTTTGCCCTCCTGCTGAAAGAGGTTGCGCTAGCTGCCGGGCTCGATCCCGCCCGGGTCAGCCCGCACGTTCTGCGTCACGCTTTCGCCACCCATTTGCTGGCGCGCGGCGCTGACCTGCGCAGCCTGCAAATCCTGCTCGGCCATGCCGACATCGCGACCACCGAGATCTACACCCATCTCGCCGAGGGCCGCATCGAGAGGGCTGTCGTGGAGCACCACCCTCTCGCACGACGCCGCACCCCACACTCGCGGTCGGGTTGACCGCGTCGTCCGCTGCCCGATGATGGCGCTGAGGATGCCCATGACGGAGAACGGTGATCAGTACGGAGAGGGGGGGAATGGAGGGCTGGCGGAAGCCATCGCCCTGCTCGACCGCCTCGTTTCCTTTGACACGGTGAGCCGCAACAGCAACCTGTCCTGCATCGCCTTTATCCGCGATTATTTGGCGCAGCACGGTGTCGCTTGCCATCTGTTCCACGACGCGACGGGGCGAAAAGCCAATCTCTACGCCACCATCGGGCCCGAGGACCGGGCCGGGGTCGCCTTGTCAGGTCATGTCGACGTTGTTCCCGTCGACGGGCAAGCGTGGACGCGCGACCCGTTTCGCCTGCATCGCGAGGGGGGGCGGCTTTACGGGCGCGGCACCGCCGATATGAAAGGGTTTGTCGCTTCCTGTCTCGCCGCCGTGCCGATGTTCGCCGCGCGTGGGCTGAAGCGGCCGATCCACCTCCTCATCACCTACGACGAAGAGGTTGGCTGCCACGGCGCGCGCGCTTTGGCTGCCGATCTCAGCCGCCTGCCTGTCCGCCCTGAGTGGGTGATTGTTGGCGAGCCCTCTTCGATGCGACCGATCCTCGGCCACAAGGGCAAGCTTTCGGTGCGGTGCACGGTGCGCGGCCGGACCGGCCACTCCGCCCATCCCGAGCGGGCGGCGAACGCTCTACACGCCGGCGCCGAAATCGTATCCGCGCTGGTGCGCCAGCAGGCGCGCCGTATCGCGGATGGCCCGCACGATGCGCGATTTACGCCCCCCTGGACCACCATTCATGCAGGTGTTTTCAGGGCAGGCTCTGCGCTCAACGTTGTGCCAGAAGAGGCGGAGATTTTGTTCGAATACCGGTTCGTGCCAACGGATGACCCCCTGGCTTTGCTCGAGGCGTTGCGCGCCCACGCTCAACAGGTGGTGCTGCCGCCTTTGCGCGCGGTGGCGCCAGAGGCGGCCATCCTGTTCGAGACCAATCCGCTGCTACCGGGGATGGATCTTGCCGAGGACCATCCTTTAGCGGAGATGGTCCGCGGGCTGACGGGGGCAAATGAGACCGGCCGAGTGTCCTATGGCACGGAGGGTGGCGTGTATGAGGCGGCCGGCATGCCGGCGATCATCTGCGGGCCTGGCGACATCGCCCAGGCGCACACGCCGGACGAGTGGATAGCGGAGAGCGAGCTTGTCGCCTGTGGGCGGTTCCTCGAGCGTCTCGCCGACCGGCTCGCCGCTTGAGGCGCGTTCGCCTCGGCCGCTCATGGTTGGCCACCAGCCGCCGCGCCGGGTCGAGATCCCGGCTCCTGACCTCGCACCTTGGCTTGTCGGCAATATTGGCTTGCCTGGCGTCTGGAGCTTCGCAGCCGACGCTCCTGGCCCGCACGTCGCCCTGGTTGCGCTCGTGCATGGCAACGAGATCGCGGGGGCGCGCCTTCTCGCGCGGCTGCTTGGGCTAGGGCTTCGCCCCTGTGCCGGACGGCTGAGCCTGATCTTTGCCAATCTCGATGCCTTCGCCCGCTTCGACCCGGCAAAACCGACG
This sequence comes from uncultured Elioraea sp., assembly GCA_938010425.1. GTDB lineage: Bacteria > Pseudomonadota > Alphaproteobacteria > Acetobacterales > Acetobacteraceae > Elioraea. Next base: position 3,248 of record CALLUO010000020.1, on the reverse strand, counting down.
GCAAGCCGCTACGTGGACGAGGACATGAACCGGGTATGGTCGGAGGAGGCGCTCGCTGGCCCTGTCAACACCGCCGAGCGCCGGCGCGCGCGCGCTCTTCGGCCTTTGATCGACACGGTCGACGTTCTGCTCGACCTGCACTCGATGTTGTGGGAGGGGGATCCTCTGTTGATCGCCGGCCCGGTGGCCAAAGCGCGTCGCTTCGCGGTGCGCCTTGGCGTGCCCATCCTCGTTGTCGGGGACGAGGGGCACGCGGGCGGGCGGCGTCTGATCGATTACGGCCCTTTTGCCGATCCGAAGAGCCCGAAGGTGGCGGTCCTGGTCGAGGCTGGCCAACACTGGGTGGCGGGAACTGAACAGATGATGGCGCTGACCGCAGCGCGGCTGCTCGCTCGGCTGGGCGTCATCGACCGCGAGGCTGCAGGCCGGGTGTGTCCCGCGGCCGAGGTATCGCCTCAACCGGCGGTGCGTTACGCCGAGGTCACGCGTACGGTGACAGCGCGCACCTCAGATTTCGCGTTCGTTCAGCCGTTCCGGGGCGGCGACATCATCCCCGCGCGCAACACGCTGATTGCATTGGATGGAGCGGAGGAGATTCGCACCCCGCACGATGACTGCCTGCTGGTGATGCCGAGTTTGCGCACCTGCCGCGGCCATACAGCGGTGCGCCTGGCCCGCTTCGCCCCCCCGCCGATCGGGTAAGCGGGAGGGTGTGGGCGGCGGCGTGGTCCTCAGCTATAGAAGAGAAGCGAGGCGCGGGCGTGGCGGAATTGGCAGACGCGCCGGACTCAAAATCCGGTGACCGCAAGGTCATGTCGGTTCGACCCCGACCGCCCGCACCATGCACTTGGCCGGTCTTCGCTTTTCAGGGAGCAGCCGGCGGGGGCACCTCGCGCGACAGTTTGGCATGCAGCGTGGAGGGGGTGGTCGCCTCCCCGCCGAAGGGACCGAGGAACCACTCGAGATAGGCGTCGATACGCGCCACCAGCGCATCGCGCTCGGCTTGCGTACGTGCGTAGGGCGTGTAGCCTGGGCTCAACGAGGGGCTGTGCAGGGAGAGGGTGAACACCCGAATCCCCCTCGCGTGCAGCTGGCGGGTGAGCCGGCGCATTTCCTTGAGCGAGACGCCTTCAGGCGATAGTCGGACGGGATAGAGGGCGTTGAGCCGGGCGGCAAGGCGGCCGATCCGGCGCTGGTGTGAGAGCGTGCTGCCTTCGGCGAAGCGGGAGAGCCAGCCCATGCGTCCCGCCGTGGTCGGCAGCGAGAGGATCGGTGCGCTTGAGCCGAGGAACCAGCCGGGCCGGGCGGAGAAGCGGGTGAAATCGGGCCCGCCGATGCGGCTATAGTCGTAAGCCGGGCAGATGGAACAGTCGATTCGATAGCCCAAGCCGGCGATCGCGGCTACGGTGTTCGCCGACAGGCCGTAGCGGCCGGCCTTGAAGATAAGCGGGGCACGGCCGATCAGGGCTGCAACATGCTCGGTCAAGGCGGCGAGCTTGGCGCGCTCAAGCGGCGGCCCAAGATTGCCCGAAAAAGAGTGCCACTCATCGCGCGGCTCGACGGTGGGCGGCGAACTCCAAGGGTGCAGGTGGGCGCCGATTTCGCAACCCTCTGCCGCGAGGGCTCGGATCACCGCGGCACTGTCCGCATTGGTTGCGACGGGCTGGTCGACCACCAGGGTGGGGCGAATGCCGTGCCGGCGGAATACGTCGAGCCCCTGCGTGAGCGCCCGCGTCGGCGCGGTGTCGCCGATGTCGGTGTAGGTGCCTTTGTCCCACTCGAAGGCGGCTTCGGTGTCGATAACGACCAGGAGCTGAGGCCGCCAGGCCGGAGGCGTCTCGACCTCCACCAACCCGATCGCCGTCGGGCCGCGTGAGAGGTCTTTGGCAAAATGAATGTCGAGATCTGGCGCGACCTGGGGCGCCGTGCGGCCGCGGTAGAGCGCATCGTAGCCGCGCCCCATGTCCTCGAGGTTGAAGTTGCGTTCAGCAAAGCGACGGTTTCGCAGACCGAAGGCGTGGCACCGCCCTGGATCGGCGGCAAGCTCCGTCACAGCCGCAGCAAACTCGCTTTCCGTCGCGGCAAGATACCCAGTCTCGCCAGGCTGGACGAGGAAATCTGCGATCCCGGGTAGGAACCGCATAACAATGGGAAGTCCGTGCGCCATCGCCTCGACCAGCACGTTGCCAAACCCTTCGGCGGTGGAGGCGAAGACGAACACGTCTGCCGCCTCGTAATAAGGTGCAGTGTCCGCGCAAAAGCCGGCCAGGCGGACACGCTCGCCGAGGCCGAGCTTGGCGATTTTTCGTTGGACCTCGTCGGCGAAGTCCTGCTCGAGGACGGGGCCGACAACGACCAGGATCACTTTTGGATTGGCGATGCGACCGAGAACCTCGATCAGCCAATCCGTTCCTTTGCGCCGCGAAACCGACCCGACATTCAGCAAAATGACGGCGTCCTCGGGCAGTCCTAGAGAGCGACGCGTGACCGAACGTTTGGCACGGTCTCCCAGTGTCTTTGGCAGGATCGCGCCCTGTGGCAGGAAGACGATGCGCTCGCGTGACACGGTCTCGAGGGAACGGCGGAGGAGCAAGGGGCTGATCACGACGAAACGGTCGATGGCGCTGAACAGAAGGCGCACGAGGGGGCGGTAAAGCGGGCGATAGCCTAAGAGTATGTCGGTTGGGCTGTCGTCCAGGCTGCAATGGAACAGCACGCGCCACCCAAGAAGCCGCATGACAAGGTAGGACAACAGCGTGCGGTCGACATGCGAATGGATGTGCAGCACGTCGTAACGGTCGCGGGCAGCGACCAGCCAGCGTAGCAAGGTGAAGGGGGTGGGCTGCTGGCGCGCAGCGAGATAGTGCACGGTCAAGCCGTCGTGGCGGAGGGTGGCCACGCCGTTGGGCGGTGGCGTTTCGTAGACGAGCACATCGCCGGTTGTGCCGTGGGCGGCGATGAGCGGGATGAGACGGGAGAAGTAGATCCCGTCCCCCGTGTAGTCGGGATGGAAGCGCCGGTAGAGGTGAAGCACGCGCGGCCCATCGGGGCTAACGGTCTGCTTCGCTTCCGGATTTCTGAAAGCCGTGTTGGCGGGGGGCAGCATGGCGCGGTGTTTCCTGGGTTTGGCGCTAGGGTGCGAGTGTTGTAGCGCGTGCTGCGCGAAGGGGGTGCACGAGTCTTGGCGTTGGTGTGCTGTGCGCCCCTCCGCAGAGCTTGCCAAAAGTTGCGCCTTGTCTTATTTTGTA
>CALLUO010000019.1 GCA_938010425.1 uncultured Elioraea sp. | reverse complement strand
GCCCAATCGCGTTGGCGGTTGCGGCTTCCGCGTTCACTGCCGCCCATTTCCTCCATTTTCCCGCCCCGTTGATTATGCTGGCAGGGGCGTGCGTCGGTGTCTTCGGCGGACATCTCGCCGCGAGCGGCGCAGGAGAGCCTGCCCCCTTACCCGCCCCCGACGTGCCGGCACCGTGGAGAGGTGCTGTCGCCGCTGGTCTCGCGCTCATGCTTCTCTGGGCGCTTGCCGTGGCCGGCGCCGGTGTGCTGGGCGAGGTGGCGGGCACGATCGCACGGTTCTTCGCCAAGGTCTCCGTCCTCGCCGTCGGCGGGGCCTATGCCGTCCTAGCCTGGGTGGCGGAGGAGGCAGTCGCGCGCCGCGGCTTTGTGACGGCGGCCGAATTGATCGACGGGCTTGCCTTTGCGGAAACGACGCCGGGGCCAACCATCTTGGTGCTGCCGTTTCTTGCTGTGCTGGCCGGGGTGCGTGAGGGCGGGCTCACCCACGGCACGGCACTGGGGTTGCTTGCTGTCGTTCTGCTGTTCCTGCCGTCCTTCGCCCTGCTGCTGCTTGCGGTGCCTGTGGCGGACCGGCTCGCCGCGAGCCGCCGCGCCATCGCCGCGCGTGCCGGCATCACTGCCGCCGCGGTCGGGCTGATCGCAAGCCTCGGTGCGACCTTCGCAGGCGCTGTCCTGTTCCAAGGCCTCGCGTGGACCGGCTTCGGCCCTTTGCGTCTGCCCGTTCCTGATGCGCCCGATTGGGAGGCGGTCGCGGTCACGGGGTTTGCCTTCTTCGTCCTGTTCGCGCTTCGCCTCGGCGTGATCGGCACACTCGCTGGTTGCGCCGCGATCGGCGGCTTGATTCGCGCCCTCGCCTCTTGACACGGATGAGGCGACGGAGCATCACCCGCGCGCCGTTTTGGGACGCGGGAGGAGTGAGGCTCCGCTTGCACCGCGGCCCCCTGATGTAGGCGGGGGTTGGAGATGGCGAAGAAGGTCGTCGGCTACATCAAGCTGCAGATACCGGCCGGGAAGGCGAACCCCTCCCCTCCGGTGGGCCCGGCCCTGGGCCAACGTGGGCTGAACATCATGCAGTTCTGCAAGGAGTTCAACGCGGCCACCCAGCAGATGGAGCCGGGCGTGCCGACGCCGGTGGTCATCACCGCCTATTCCGATCGCACGTTCACGTTCGTCATTAAAACCCCGCCGAACACATATTTCCTGTTGAAGGCGGCCAAGGTCGAGAAAGGCAGCCAGACGCCGGGTAAAGGCCCGAAGATCGGTAAGGTGACGACCAGCCAGCTGCGCGAAATCGCCAAGCAGAAGATGCGCGATATGAACTGCTACGACGAGGAGGCCGCCATACGGATGCTCGCGGGATCCGCGCGCTCGATGGGCCTCGAGGTGGTGGAGGGCTGAGGCGATGGCGCTCATGCAGGCCCGCGCCACTTCGGCTTCCGGCAAGCCCGCCGTGTCGCCGGGCGTGCCGCCGCGCGCGCTCAAGGCCGGCAAGCGGCTCGCTTCCCTCTACGCCAGTTTCGATCCAACAAAAGCTTACCCACTCGACGAGGCGGTTCGCCTCGTGAAGCAGAATGCGCGAGCGAAGTTCGACGAGACGATCGAGATCGCGATAAATCTTGGCATCGACCCGCGCCACGCCGACCAGGCGGTGCGTGGCATGACCGTGCTGCCAAACGGCACGGGCAAGACCCTTCGCGTGGCCGTATTTGCCAAGGGAGCGAAGGCCGAGGAGGCGAAGTCCGCCGGCGCCGATCTGGTAGGGGCTGAGGATCTGGCCGAGGCCGTGCAGGGCGGCAAGATCGAGTTCGATCGGTGCATCGCCACCCCAGACATGATGGCGCTCGTCGGACGCCTGGGCAAAATCCTTGGCCCGCGTGGGCTGATGCCCAACCCAAAGCTCGGCACTGTGACCATGGACGTGAAGGGTGCGGTGCAGGCGGCAAAGGGCGGGCAAGTGGAGTTTCGCGCCGAGAAGGCGGGCATCGTGCACGCTGGCATCGGCAAGGCGTCTTTCCCAGAAGAAAAGCTTATCGAGAACGCCCGCGCTTTCATCGATGCCATCATCAAAGCCAAGCCCTCCGGGGCCAAGGGCACCTATGTGAAAAAGATTGCCCTCTCCTCGACGATGGGGCCAGGGGTGAAGGTGGATCCCGCGTCGGTCGGGGTCTGAGCGAGAGGTTTCGCCTCCGGCTTCTGGGGGCAACGATTCCGGCCCGGGGGCAAGCGCCCACGCGCCGGAGTATGGGCGGGTCGGGTTCGATCCGCCCAATCCTGTCCGAGACCGCCTGTGGGGGTGACCCCGTGAAGGGCCTTCGGGCCCGCAAGCGGTAGACAGGAGGGGCCGATCGAACGCAACAGCTGGGGCGAGAGTTCGCCTCGGAGAGTGCGACGCGGTTCGGTCTTCTTCGTTCGGGCAGGCGAGCCGGACGGGTCGGGGCGGGCAAACACCCCGGTTCGAGCCGTCCAGGGTGAAGGTTGGCGCGTTCGGGGATCTCCTCGGGTGCGCCGGAGCGATGGAGACGGGACGTGGACCGTACGGAGAAGAGGAAGCTCGTTGCTTCGCTCTCCGCCGCCTTCGCCTCCGTGCCAATCGTTGTCGTCACCCGCAATGCGGGGTTGACGGTGGCGGAGGTGTCGGAGCTGAGGCGACGGATGCGCGAGGCTGGGGCAACCTTCCGGGTGACGAAGAACCGTCTCGCCGCTCTCGCCCTTCGCGGCACACCGTTCGAGGCCGTGGTTCCGATGCTCAAGGGGCCAACTGCGCTCGCATGGGCGCACGACCCGGTGATAGCGGCCAAGACGGTGGTGACGTTCGCCAAGGCCAACGAAAAGCTGGTGGTCATCGGTGGGGCGGTGGGAAGCCGCACCCTTGATGCGGACGGGGTCAAGGCACTGGCCGATCTGCCCTCGCTCGACGCGCTGCGGGCGAAGCTGATCGGCGTGCTGAAGGCGCCGCCGACACGGGTGGCGGGCATGCTCGCCGCTCCGGCCGGCCAGCTGGCCAGGGTGATCGGCGCCTATGCGCGCAAGGACGAGGCGGCGTGAGCTGGAACGCGACGTTGCCCTGAGCAAAACGTGATCGCGTAGCCCGCTCCGACCGGGTTGCGCGACCAGACCGAACCGAGTGTAGAAAGGAAGACCCCAATGGCTGATCTTGCGAAATTGGTGGATGAGCTCTCGAGCCTGACCGTGCTTGAGGCGGCTGAGCTTGCCAAGATGCTCGAGGAGAAGTGGGGCGTGTCGGCCGCCGCCCCGGTTGCGGTGGCGGCGGTGGGTGCCGCTGCGGCGCCTGGTGCGGCAGCCCCAGCCGCGGAGGCCCCCCCGGCACAGACCGAATTCACTGTCATTCTGGCCAAGGCTGGCGACAAGAAGATCAACGTGATCAAAGAGGTGCGCACGATCACAGGGCTTGGCCTGAAGGAGGCCAAGGACCTGGTCGAAGGGGCGCCGAAGGAAGTCAAGGCAGGCGTGAGCAAGGAAGAGGCGGAAAAGATCAAGAAAATTTTGGAAGAGCAGGGCGCGACCGTCGAGATCAAGTGATCGGTCGCGACCGCCTCCTCGTAGCGGCTTCGGCCGCACCCAGGTGCCGGGCGGAGGATGGGCCTCTCCGCCCGGCCATTGACTTTGATACCGGCCGCCCCGGTGGTGGTCGTGGCCCTGGTGACGCCGTCCTACAGGGCGGCGCGGGTTGCTCTGGTGGGAGAGCGGGTTGATGAGCGCATCGATGGTCGGATCGTTCACGGGCAAGAAGCGTATTCGCAAGAATTTCGGGCGTATCCCGGAGGTTGCGCCGATGCCAAACCTCATCGAGGTCCAGCGCGCCTCCTACGAGGCTTTCTTGCAAATGAACGTGAGGCCCGATGCGCGAACGCACACTGGGCTGCAGGAGGTGTTCAAGTCGGTCTTCCCGATCGACGACTTCGCCGGCCGTGGGCGGCTCGAATTCGTGCAGTACGAGTTCGAGGAGCCGAAATACGACGTCGAGGAATGCATGCAGCGTGGCATGACCTATGCCGCGCCGCTTAAGGTACGCCTTCGCCTAATTGTGTGGGACATCGACGAGGACACTGGTGCGCGCTCGATTCGGGACATCAAAGAGCAGGACGTTTACATGGGCGATATGCCGCTCATGACGGACAATGGCACCTTCATCATCAACGGCACTGAGCGCGTTATCGTTTCCCAGATGCATCGTTCCCCGGGCGTGTTTTTCGACCATGACCGGGGTAAGACCCATTCCTCCGGCAAGTACCTGTTCGCCGCTCGCGTGATCCCCTATCGCGGCTCCTGGCTCGACTTCGAGTTCGATGCCAAAGACATCCTTTACGTGCGCATCGATCGTCGCCGCAAGCTGCCTGTCACCACGCTGCTCTACGCGCTCGAGAGTGCGGCGACGGAGAAGCTGCGCACCGAACGCGAGGCGCGCGGTGAGTCTGTTGAACCGGGCGAGATCCAGGGCATGGATGCGGAGGAGATTCTCGCCACTGTGTACGGGCGGGTGGTGTTCTCGCGCGGCCCCAAGGGCTGGAAGCGGCCCTACGATGTCGAGGCGTTCCGTGGCGTAAAGCTGATGGAGCCGCTCATCGACGCCGCCACGGGCCAGGTGGTGGCGGAAGCCGGCACCAAGCTCACGCCGCGCAAAGCGCGGCAGATCGCCGAGGCGGGAACAGCCGAGGTGCTGATCGGGCGCACCGACCTGATCGGGCGCTACGCGGCGGAGGATCTTGTCGATCCGACGACGGGCCTCGTCTATCTCGAGGCGGGCGAGGAAATTACGGAGTCGAAATTGGCCGAGATTGAAGCGGCAGGGTTCGAGACGCTGCCTACGCTCGCCATCGACCAGAACACAGGACCTTGGCTGCGCAATACTTTGGTGATCGACAAGAACACCAATCGCGACGAGGCGCTGCTCGACATTTACCGCGTGATGCGTCCGGGCGAGCCGCCAACGCTGGAGACGGCCGAGGCGCTGTTCAAGAGCCTGTTCTTCGACCCTGAGCGTTATGACCTTTCCGCGGTTGGGCGCGTGAAGATGAACATGCGTCTCGGCTTCTCGCTGGAGGAGGTGCCGGACAGTGTGCGCACGCTGCGCAAGGCCGACATTCTGGCGGTCGTGCGCATGCTGCACGAACTGAAGGATGGTCGCGGCAACATCGACGATATCGACAATCTCGGCAATCGGCGTGTGCGCTCCGTCGGCGAGCTGATAGAGAACCAGTACCGGGTGGGCCTCTTGAGGATGGAGAGGGCCATTCGCGAGCGGATGAGCGCGGTCGACATCGACACCGTGATGCCGCATGACCTGATCAACGCCAAGCCGGCGGCAGCAGTGGTGCGCGAGTTCTTCGGCTCCTCGCAGCTCTCGCAGTTCATGGACCAGACGAATCCGCTGTCCGAGGTGACGCATAAGCGCCGCCTCTCTGCGTTGGGGCCGGGCGGACTTACGCGTGAGCGCGCAGGCTTCGAGGTGCGCGACGTTCATCCCACGCATTATGGCCGAATCTGCCCCATTGAAACGCCCGAGGGCCCGAACATCGGTCTGATCAACAGCCTCGCTACCTACGCGCAGGTGAATAAGTACGGCTTCATCGAAACACCCTATCGCATGGTGAAAGACGGCAAAGTTCTGCCGGAGGTGCGCTACCTCTCTGCGATGGAGGAGGAGAAGCTTGTGGTCGCGCAGGCAGACGTGCCGATCGGGCCTGACGGCCGGATCGAGGCCGAGCTTGTCTCCGTCCGCAAGGGGGGCGACTATGCCATGGTCCCGCCTGAGCAAGTGACGGCAATCGATGTCAGCCCTAAGCAGCTCGTCTCCGTCGCGGCGGCGCTGATCCCCTTTCTCGAGAATGACGACGCGAATCGCGCGCTGATGGGTTCGAACATGCAGCGCCAAGCGGTGCCACTGATCGAAACCGAAGCCCCCCTGGTCGGCACCGGCATGGAAGCCCCCGTCGCGCGCGATTCGGGAGCCACCATCGTCGCCCGCCGGCCCGGTGTGGTCGACCAAATCGACGGGGCGCGGATCGTCGTGCGCGCCACCCGTGAAGACGGAACGACTGAGGGCGTAGACATCTACCGCTTGCGCAAATTCCAGCGCTCGAACCAATCGACATGCATCAACCAACGCCCTTTGGTGAAGGTGGGCGATGTGGTGAAGGCCGGAGACATCATCGCGGATGGGCCGTCGACAGATCTTGGCGAATTGGCACTTGGGCGGAATATTCTGGTCGCGTTCATGCCGTGGAATGGATACAATTTCGAGGACTCGATCCTGATCTCCGAGCGTCTTGTGCGCGATGACGTGTTCACCTCGATCCACATCGAGGAGTTCGAGGTGATGGCGCGCGACACCAAGCTTGGGCAGGAGGAGATCACGCGCGACATACCGAATGTCGGCGAAGAGGCGTTGAAGAACCTCGATGAGGCCGGGATCGTATACATCGGCGCAGAGGTACGACCGGGCGACATCCTTGTCGGCAAGGTGACGCCCAAGGGCGAGAGCCCGATGACGCCGGAGGAGAAACTCCTGCGGGCGATCTTCGGCGAGAAGGCTTCCGACGTGCGTGACACCTCGCTTCGTCTGCCGCCCGGTGTTTCGGGCACAGTGGTCGATGTGCGCGTCTTCGCCCGCCGTGGCGTGGACAAGGACGAGCGTGCACTGGCCATCGAACGGGCCGAGATCGAGAGCCTTGCCAAGGACCGCGATGACGAGAAGGCGATTCAGGAGCGTAGCTTCCTCAACCGGGTAAAGGAGAAGCTCCTGGGCAAAACGGCGGCATCAGGCTTCAAGGGATTGAAGGCCGGAACGCTGATTACTGAAGAGGTGCTAGGCGAGATCCCGCGCGGGGCATGGCGCAACATCGTCGTCACCGACGACGCCACGATGGCGGAGATCGAGGCGCTGAAGCGGGAGTTTGATGAGGCGATCAAGAAGCTCGAGGCGCGCTTCCTGTCTAAGGTGGAGAAGCTGCAGCGCGGCGATGAGCTTCCTCCTGGCGTGATGAAGATGGTGAAGGTTTTCGTTGCGGTGAAGCGCAAGCTGCAGCCGGGCGATAAGATGGCGGGCCGGCACGGGAACAAGGGTGTGGTGTCGAAGGTAGTGCCGATTGAGGATATGCCGTTCCTGGAGGACGGCACGCCCGTCGACATCGTGCTCAATCCGCTCGGTGTGCCGTCGCGCATGAACGTCGGCCAGATCCTGGAAACGCATCTCGGCTGGGCCTGCGCTGGGCTTGGTCGTCAGATTGGCGAGGCGGTGGATGCGGCGCGCCGGATGCGCGACTACACGCCGCTGCGTGAGAAGCTGAAGGATATCTACGGCGAGGAGGTTTACCGCGAGCAAATCGCTTCCCTCACCGAGGGAGAACTTGACGAACTCGGTGAAAACCTACGCCGTGGCGTGCCGATTGCGAGCCCCGTCTTCGACGGCGCGCGCATGGACGACATCGAGGCGATGCTGGAGAAAGCTGGGCTCGATCGCACTGGCCAGGTCTGGCTGTACGATGGGCGCAGCGGCGAACGCTTCGAGCGCAAGGTCACGGTGGGCTATATTTATATGCTTAAACTGCATCACCTGGTGGACGATAAGATCCACGCGCGCTCGATCGGGCCCTACAGCTTGGTCACGCAGCAGCCGTTGGGTGGCAAAGCTCAGTTCGGCGGCCAGCGCTTCGGCGAAATGGAGGTGTGGGCACTCGAAGCGTACGGTGCTGCCTATACGCTGCAGGAGATGCTGACGGTGAAGTCCGACGACGTCTCGGGCCGCACCAAAGTTTACGAGGCGATCGTGCGTGATCAGGATACGTTCGAGGCCGGTATTCCAGAAAGCTTCAACGTGCTGGTGAAGGAGCTAAAGTCACTTGGGCTCAACGTGGAGCTTGAGACGCGCGCAGCGTGAGCGCGGCTTCTATCGGGAAGGGGTGAGCGTCGCTCCTTTGTCAACCGAGACATAGTTGCGGAAGCATCGCTCAGGCGATGCAGGCGAGGGCTGGACAATGAACGAGTTGATGAAGATCCTTGGTCAGCAGAGCGGTACGCTGACCTTCGACCAGATCCGGATCTCGATTGCAAGCCCCGATCAGATCCGTTCCTGGTCGTACGGCGAGATCAAGAAGCCGGAGACAATAAACTACAGAACCTTTAAGCCGGAGCGTGACGGATTGTTCTGCGCCCGAATCTTTGGGCCAATCAAGGACTACGAGTGTCTCTGCGGTAAGTACAAGCGAATGAAGTTCCGCGGTATTATCTGCGAGAAGTGCGGGGTAGAGGTCACGCTTGCGAAGGTACGCCGCGAGCGTATGGGCCACATTGAGCTCGCCAGCCCAGTGGCGCATATCTGGTTTCTCAAGAGCCTGCCCTCGCGTATCGCGCTGATGATGGACATGACACTAAAGGATGTCGAAAGAGTTCTCTATTTCGAAAGCTATCTTGTGCTCGAGCCGGGGCTGACTGATCTCAAGCTCCATCAGCTGCTTTCCGAGGATGAGTATCAACGCAAGATCGACGAGTTCGGTGAGGACGCCTTCTCGGTTGGTATCGGTGCCGAGGCACTGAAGGCCGTTCTTGCCGCGATCGACCTTGCGAAGACAAGGGCCGAGCTGCGTGCCGAGTTGAAGGAGACGACGTCAGAGGCGAAGCGCAAGAAGCTTGTCAAGCGGCTGAAGCTCGTCGAGGCGTTTCTCGAGAGTGGCACGCGCCCCGAGTGGATGATCTTGGAAGTCATCCCCGTCATTCCGCCGGAGCTTCGTCCGCTGGTGCCGCTTGATGGGGGGCGTTTCGCCACTTCCGACCTAAACGACCTCTACCGTCGTGTGATCAACCGCAACAACCGCCTTAAGCGATTGATCGAGCTGCGCGCGCCCGACATCATCGTGCGCAACGAGAAGCGCATGCTACAGGAGGCAGTGGATGCGCTGTTCGATAACGGGCGGCGTGGCCGTGCGATCACGGGGGCGAATAAGCGGCCGCTCAAGTCTCTGTCCGACATGTTGAAGGGCAAGCAGGGCCGTTTCCGCCAGAACCTGCTGGGCAAGCGTGTAGACTACTCAGGCCGCTCTGTGATCGTCGTCGGCCCCGAACTGAAGCTGCATCAGTGCGGCCTGCCGAAGAAGATGGCGCTCGAGCTGTTCAAGCCTTTCATCTACTCCAAGCTCGAGAAGTATGGCCTCGCCACCACCATCAAAGCGGCAAAGCGGATGGTGGAGAAGGAGAGGCCCGAAGTGTGGGACATCCTCGAGGAGGTAATCCGCGAGCATCCGGTTTTGCTGAACCGTGCGCCGACCTTGCACCGGCTTGGCATCCAGGCCTTCGAGCCTGTGCTAATCGAGGGCAAGGCGATTCAGCTTCATCCACTCGTGTGCACGGCCTTTAACGCCGACTTCGACGGCGACCAGATGGCAGTGCATGTTCCGCTCTCGCTCGAGGCGCAGCTCGAGGCTCGCGTGCTGATGATGAGCACGAACAACATCCTGAGCCCAGCCAACGGCAAGCCGATCATCGTCCCGAGCCAGGACATCGTGCTCGGCCTCTACTACCTCTCGCTCGAGACAAAGGAGTTCGAGGAAGCCGATGACAAGAGCGCGCCCGCTTTTAGCTCGATCGGCGAGATCGAGCAGGCGCTCGAGGTAGGCTTCGTTAATTTGCATACGAAAATTCGGGCGCGCCGTTCAACCATCGACGCTGCGGGCAACGGGATTTATGAGCGTGTCGTCACTACGCCTGGGCGAATGCTGATTGGAGAGATCCTGCCGCGGCACCCAAACCTGCCGTTTGGCCTGGTCAACCGGCAGCTGACCAAGCGAGCCGTGTCCGATGTGATTGATGCGGTGTATCGCCACTGCGGGCAGAAGGAGAGCGTGATCTTCGCCGACCGGCTGATGGGGCTCGGCTTCCGCTATGCAGCGAAGGCTGGCATCAGCTTCGGCAAGGACGACATGATCGTGCCTGCGAATAAACGTGAACTCATCGCCAAAACCGAGGCCGAGGTGAAGGAGTTCGAGCAGCAATACCAGGATGGGCTCATCACCTGGGGCGAGCGTTACAACAAGGTGGTCGATGCCTGGTCGCGCTGTACCGAGGAAGTGGCGGCCGCAATGATGAAGGAGATTTCGAAGAAGGAGAAGGGCAAGCCAATCAACTCGATCTGGATGATGAGCCACTCCGGCGCTCGCGGGTCGCCAGCGCAGATGCGTCAGCTCGCTGGCATGCGCGGGCTAATGGCGAAGCCTTCCGGCGAGATCATCGAAACGCCGATCATCTCCAACTTCAAGGAAGGGCTAAATGTACTGGAGTACTTCAACTCCACGCACGGTGCTCGCAAAGGCCTCGCGGATACAGCGCTGAAGACCGCAAACTCTGGGTATCTCACCCGCCGCCTGGTGGACGTCGCGCAGGATTGCATCATAGTCGAGGAGGATTGCGGCACGGAGAGGGGCATCACTGTACGTGCTGTTCTCGACGGCAGTGAGGTGGTTTCACCGCTTTCCGAACGCATCCTCGGCCGCACGGCTGCGCGTGACGTGATCGATCCGATGAGCGGCACCGTGCTGGTTCCGCGCGGCAGGATGATCGAGGAGGCCGATGCCGACGCGATCGAGCGCGCCGGTGTCGAGAGCGTGTTTATTCGAAGCGTGCTCACCTGCGAGAGCCGCAACGGAGTGTGCGCTAAATGCTACGGACGCGATCTCGCTCGCGGCACGCCGGTAAATATCGGCGAGGCAGTTGGCGTGATCGCGGCACAGTCGATCGGCGAGCCGGGCACGCAGCTCACCATGCGCACCTTCCACATCGGCGGGGCTGCACAGCGAGGTGCTGAGCAGAGCCAAGTGGAAGCGGCGACGGATGGCACGGTCTCGATAAAGAACCGGAATGTCGTGCTCAACAGCCAAGGTGTGGCAATTGTGATGAGCCGCAACTGTGAGCTCGTGCTGCTGGACGCGCAGAGCCGCGAGCGCGCGCGCTACCGCGTTCCCTACGGGGCAAAGCTGTTAGCTGATGAGGGAAGTGAGGTGACGCGTGGCCAAAAACTGGCCGAGTGGGACCCCTACACGCTGCCCGTGATCACGGAGCGCGGGGGGATTGTGGAATATGTCGACCTGATCGACGGCGTGACCATCATCGAACGCGTCGACGAGGCGACGGGTCTCTCCTCGAAGGTAGTGGTGGACTGGAAGCAGGCATCGAAAGGGGCGGATCTCCGTCCTCGCATCGTGCTACGCGACGACAAAGGCGAGATTGTGCGTCTGCCGAACAACGCTGAAGCGCGGTATTTCTTGTCCGTCGACTCGATCCTCTCGGTCGAGAACGGGCAGCGGGTAAACGCCGGCGACGTGCTGGCGCGCATTCCGCGCGAGAGCTCGAAGACGCGCGACATCACGGGCGGCTTGCCGCGCGTGGCAGAGCTGTTCGAGGCACGCCGCCCGAAGGATCACGCAATTATCAGTGAGATCGACGGCAGAGTGGAGTTTGGTAAGGACTACAAAGCGAAGCGTCGTATTGTGGTGAAAAACGACGAGACCGGAGAGGAGCGCGAGTATCTGATTCCGAAAGGAAAGCACGTGTCCGTCCAGGAGGGAGACCATGTGCGGCGGGGCGACCCGCTAGTGGATGGGCCGCGTGTGCCGCACGATATCCTGCGCGTGCTGGGCGTTGAGGCGCTCGCCAACTATCTCGTCAACGAAATCCAAGATGTCTATCGGCTGCAGGGCGTGAAGATCAACGACAAGCACATTGAGGTGATCGTCCGCCAGATGCTGCAGAAGGTCGAGATCGAGGATCCGGGTGACACGACATTCCTCGTTGGCGAGCAGGTGGATCGCATCGAGTTCGAGATGGAGAATGAGGCCCGGGTGGCTGCGGGCGAGCGCCCGGCAAAGGCGTTCCCGGTTTTGCAGGGCATCACGAAAGCGAGTCTGCAGACGCACAGCTTCATCTCGGCCGCTTCCTTCCAGGAGACGACGCGCGTGCTGACTGAAGCCGCTGTCGCGGGCAAGGTAGATCCGCTCGCAGGGCTGAAGGAAAATGTCATCGTCGGGCGCCTTATCCCCGCTGGCACTGGCAATGTCATGATGCGCCTCAAGGCGCTCGCCGCGCAGCGCGATAGGATGCGTGTTGCGCCCCCTTCGTCGCCCGCGCTGCCTGGCGTGGAAGCGGCAGAGTAGGAGCCTACCTAGGGTTGCCTGTCGCTATGCACGGTATGGCAGGCAGTTCTGCACAGCTCTTCGGGGGCTGACGTGCTTGACGGTCTGTGCCCCAGCGGATAACTTTTAATGATCGCGGGCCTTGACGGCTATCGCGACACTCTCGGGATGTGGTCGGCTCCGGCGCCGTTCTCCGCAGGGGAGCTTAGGTCGGAGCCTTTTGTTGTCGATAGGCTGTCGCCCTCGGGCTGACGGCCAGAGTGAGTTGTTGCGAAGGGTGTTTGACTGGGTGACCGGTGCGGCGCGAGGGACAGGATGCCAACGATCAATCAGCTGATCACCAAGGGGCGTGAGGCAAAAAAGAAGAGGAACAAGGTGCCGGCGCTCCAGGGCTGTCCGCAGAAACGTGGCGTGTGCACCCGCGTCTACACGACCACGCCCAAGAAGCCGAACTCCGCTCTGCGCAAGGTTGCCAAGGTTCGCCTTGTCAATGGTTACGAGGTGGTGTCGTACATCCCTGGTGAAGGCCACAACCTTCAGGAGCACTCCGTGGTGATGATCCGCGGCGGTCGTGTGAAGGACTTGCCCGGGGTACGCTATCACATTCTGCGGGGTGTTCTCGATACGCAGGGCATTGCGAAGCGCCGCCAGCGCCGGTCGCTGTATGGCGCAAAACGGCCGAAGTGAACGGAGAGCATTGAGCCATGTCGCGTCGCCATCGCGCCGAGAAGCGTGAGGTTCTTCCCGATCCAAAATTCGGGGATGTCGTGCTCTCGAAGTTTATCAATGCCCTCATGTATGACGGCAAAAAGAGTGTCGCCGAGACTATTGTGTACGGCGCACTGGATACGGTGAAGCGTCGGGTTGGGGGTTCGACCGACCCGCTCCGCGTATTTCACGAGGCGGTGGAAAATGTGAAACCCTCTGTCGAAGTGCGCAGTCGACGCGTCGGTGGTGCGACCTACCAGGTTCCCGTGGAGGTTCGGTCCGAGCGTCGGCAGACCTTGGCGATTCGATGGATCATCGATGCGGCGCGCAAACGCGGCGAGCATACGATGCAGGAGCGACTCTCAAATGAGCTGCTCGATGCAGCGAACAATCGCGGTGCTGCAGTAAAGAAGCGCGAAGACACGCACAGGATGGCCGAGGCCAACCGGGCCTTCTCGCACTATCGGTGGTGACGCGGACGAAACGGCAAACGGACGAGCGGTAGGGGTAAGCCATGGCGAAGGCGAAGTTTGAGCGGACGAAGCCGCACTGCAACATTGGGACGATTGGTCATGTGGACCATGGCAAGACGTCTTTGACGGCTGCGATTACTAAGGTTTTGGCGAAGACGGGTGGGGCGACGTACACGGCG
>CALLUO010000018.1 GCA_938010425.1 uncultured Elioraea sp. | reverse complement strand
GTTGAGCGCGGCGGCGAGCCCCCCCGTGTGGGATCCCGAAGCACATGCACATCCGGAACGGTTTCGACCATCGCCCGAACCAGGTCGTGCAGCGGCGCGCTGTCCGACACAAGACACGTCTCGAAGCCGAGACCTTCGCGCACCGCCATGATCGCCATGCCGTGATCTCCGATCGAACCGGAGAGCAGGATGGCATCGCCCGGCTGGGCGCGATCCGCCGACGGTGAAACCCCTTCCGGCACGCGGCCAATCCCGCTTGTCGTGATGAAAATACCGTCGGCCTTGCCGCGTTCGACCACCTTCGTGTCGCCGGTGACGATCGGTATGCCCACGATGCGCGCGGCTTCGGCCATCGACGTGACGATCCGCGCGAGATCCGCGAGCGGAAATCCCTCTTCCAGGACGAAGGCGGCAGAGAGGGCGACGGGCACGGCGCCGGCCATAGCGAGATCGTTCACCGTTCCGTGCACGGCGAGGGAGCCAATGTCGCCCCCTGGGAAAAATAGCGGGGAGACGACAAACCCGTCCGTCGTCATCGCGATCCGCCCCCCGATCGACGGCAGGAGCGCTTGATCGTTGCCGCGACGCAACTCGGGATTGTCGAACGCTGCAAGCGTGATCGCGCCGATCAGCTCACTCATTGCTCGTCCGCCGGCGCTGTGGACGAGCTCCACTCTGCCGGAGGCGATGTCGAGCCGTGGCAAGGAAGAGATCCTCGTCACGCCGCCGCCCTGCCGGCGCCCTCGCGGTGACGGCCGTAACTGTAGTAAGCGGCGCATGCACCCTCCGAGGAGACCATGCAGGCCCCGATCGGATGATCGGGGGTACGTACGCTGCCGAACAGCTTACACGCGCGAGGATGCTTTTGCCCCCGCACGATGGCGGCGCATTCGCAGGATTGCGAATCGGGCACCCGCTCGTCGCGCACGCCGAAGCGGCGCTCGGCGTCGAAGCCGGCGTACTCGTCCTTTAGCCTGAGCCCGCTCCAAGGGATCTCGCCGAGGCCCCTCCAGTCGAATGCAGGCCGAAGTTCGAACACCTCCGCCATTGCGGCAAGGGCACGCGCATGGCCTTCGCGTGCCACGGCGCGCGTGAATTGCGTTTCGACCTCCGCACGACCGTCATTGACCTAACGGACCAACAGCATGATCGCATGCAGCACGTCGAGCGGTTCAAACCCCGCGATCACCACCGGCTTGCCATGATCCGTGGCGAAGGGTTCGTAGGCGGAGGAACCGATCACGACGCTGACGTGTGCCGGCCCGACGAAGCCGTCGAGCGGCACCTGCCCATCAGCGAGGATGGCGCGCATCGCGGCCGGAGTGAGCGCATGGTTGACGAAGACGGAGAAGTTTCGAAGCCCCGTGCGCGACGCTTCGAGAACGGCGAGTGCGGTGGGCGGCGTGGTGGTCTCGAACCCGATCGCGAAGAACTCAACCTCGCGGCCGGGGTTGGCGCGTGCGAAAGCGACCGCCTCGGCGATCGAATGACCATCCGCACATTGGCTCAGGCTGCCTTCGCTGCCAACAGGCTTTTCCGGCGCGACCCCGGCACGCGCAGCATGTCGCCGTAGGAGCAGAGGGTCACACCGGGTCGTTCCGCCAGCGCGATCGCAGCATCGATGCGACCAACCGGCAGCACACAGACGGGGCAGCCGGGCCCATGGATGAGCTCAAGGCTTGGCGGCAGGAGATCGGCAATCCCGTAGCGCGCCACAGCGTGCGTATGGCCACCGCAAAACTCCATAAAGCGATAGCGCCGCTGGGGATCAACCTCAGCGGCGATGGCGCGGGCGAGGGCGCGTGCGAACCTGCCGTCGCGAAACTCACTGATGTACATCAAAGACGTGCCTCCTCCGCCTCGGCGAGTTCCTGTCGGATCTCCTCGAGCGCGCCGAGCTCTTCCAGGGTTGGTAAGTGTGCGCTCCGCCCCAGTGTCGAGATCGCCGATGTGCTGACTGAGGAAGGCCTCGCGGCCGCGAAGGAGACAGGCCGTCACCGTTAGGTGCGCGCCGACCGCGAGCACGGGCGGCACATTCTCGGCGAGTGCGATCGGTTCGGGCACGTAGCCGCGGGCGCAGCGCAGCAACATGGGCGCACCGGACACGATGCGGGCCATGCTGTCGTCGGCGTGGGACAGGATGGCACGGTCGTGACCAATGACGAAATCGGCGATCGCCGCCAGCCGTCCGGTTCGATCGCGATGGGTTCGCCTGAGAGGTTGCCGGAAGTGGCGACCAGCACCAAGGGCTGCGGCTCATCCAACCAAGCCGTGCCGGCTGGCCAGCCGGCCGCTTCGTGGAACAGGAGATAGTGGAGCGGTGTCGCTGGAAGCATGACGCCGATGTTGGCAAGGCCGGGAGCGATCCAAGCTGGCAGCGCGTTGGGGCGAGCGCGAAGTAACACGATCGGACGCTCTGCCGATGTCAGCAGCGCCGCCGCCTCGGTGGGACCATCGGCAATCGCGCGCGCGGATGCGAGGTTGGCCACCATCACCGCGAAGGGTTTGGCATCGCGCCACTGGCGCGCGCGAAGCCGGGCGATGGCGCGCGCGTCCCGCGCGTGGCAGAGCAGCTGGAACCCGCATAGACCTTGCACGGTAACGATATCGCCGGCCTCGATCGCCTCCAGGATTTTGCCGGGATTCGCCTCCAGACTCGGGCCGCAGTTCAGACAGCAGATCGATTCGGCATGAAAACTCGGCTTGCCGGATCGCGATATTCGCGCGCGCAGTCTGAGCAGAAGGGAAAGGGAGCGAGCAAGGTACGCGCGCGGTCGTAGGGAAGGGCACGGGCGATGGTGAAGCGGGGGCCGCAGCCGGTGCAGGTGATGAAGGCGTGCTGGTACCGACGGTTGTTCGGGTCGAACAGCTCGGCGAGGCAGTTTACACAGACGGCGGGGTCCGGCCCGATTCCAGTGCGCACAACCCGTTCGGCACTGTCGGCGGTGCAAAACTCAGTTTCGCCGCGCGGAGGCAGCGCTCAACCTCGAGGCGATTGAGCTTGGCGCGTGGAGGCAGCGATTTCAGCAGGGCTTCAGCGAAGGCCGCGGGGTTTCGTCTCTCCACTTCGATCAGCACGCCGCCAGCGTCGTTGTGGACAAAGCCGCCGAGGCTTCGCCACACATGCGGGCGGAAGCCCACACTTTGGAAGAGGCCCGCAGCGCGGAGCCGCAGCCGTTCCGAGGTGTGCGGATTGGGGGGAATCGCTACCCCGTCGCTGCGCCGAGCCGTGCCTGTGCCGCCGTAATCCAGGCGAGCCATGCCTCCATGCCTTCACCGGTCTTGATAGACAGCCGAATCGTTTCAACGCCGGGCTTGATCCGCCGAGCGCGCGCTTCGAGCACCGCAGGGTCGGCATCGAGATGGGGCGCGCGATCGATCTTCGTAATCAGCACGAGATCGGCGCAGGCGAATATGTCAGGATACTTGAGCGGCTTGTCGTCGCCCTCCGTCAACGACACGAGCATGACCCTCGCCGCCTCGCCGAGATCGAAGGCGGCGGGACAGACGAAATTGCCGACGTTCTCGATGAACAGGATGCCGCGCTGCGGCACGCCGAGGGCTCCGAGCGCCTCTGCCACCTGGTTCGCTTTGAGGTGACACCCTTTGCCCGTGTTCACCTGGATCGTCGGCCGGATGATGGTGGTCTCCGACCTGCTCGAACCGAGCCGCCTCGCCGCCGCAACCGCACGTTCCGCACATCAAACCAGCTCCAACGCCTCGACCTTCAGCTCATCCCCAGCACGCACGGCGAGATCCTCGCTGCCGCAGCGGGGGCCTGGGCCGCCACGCTGCGCAATCTCCACCTCCGTCAGACACTGCCAGCACCATGCTTTCGGCGGCCGCGGCATGATGTCGAGATCCGCCCCCTCTGCGCAGGTGCCGAGCATGGCCGAGGGAAACGCGAAGCGCAGAGCGGAGGGCTCCGCGCAGGAGAGGGCGCCCACGGCGAGGGTGACGCGGCGGACGCGTGAGAAGCGCTCCCGCGCCTGTACCTCGGCGATGAGTGTCGCGAGTTCCTGCATCAGGGCGAGCTCATGCATCGCTCGCATCCCGCTGAGGGAGCAGGATGGCCGGAACGCACGGATCGAGCAGCGCGGTAAGCGCACGCGTGAACCGTTCCGCCTGCTCGCGCGAAACGGCAGGGAGGTTGTGCACCGCGTGGCAGATGACGCCCTCGGGGTGGAAGTTCCACTCCGTCGGGGCAAGGATATGCCAGGCGGCGATGCGCTCCCCCTCCAGCCGGACGGCATGCAGGAGAGTGCAAGGCGCCGTCTCGACGGCGGCGGCATGCCACCCCTCGGCGACCTTGCCGAGACGCCGAGCTGGATCAGCGACGTCATCATCGCACAAAGCCTCGCATGCCGGTGAAGCCGCGATTTGAGCGATATCTAGGCGGCAACGATACGCGCGCCCCAACCCGAGCCAAGAGGCGGGGATCGTCGTGGAGCATAGCGAACACACCGACCTCATGCGGTCGATCACGCCACAGCGTGGCACGTCGGTAGCTGCCGTCGTCGTCCTCCGCCACGGCACGGGCAATGTCCGGCAGCGCCACCGCTGGCAAGGGCGGAACCGCGGCGAGAGGTGGCGGCAGGTCGGCCACCAGCAGGCCGAGCAACGCCAGGTCCTGTCGCGCGGCGGCGAACCGCTGCAGCTCCCGAAGCAATCCTCCCGCAGCGCTGGCCGAGAGGAGTGAATCGATGGGAGCGATCGCGGCCGTGATGTCCTGGGCGAGGGTGCGTGCGGCCGCTCGATCCAGAACAACCGCTTCGGCAGGATCGCGCCGCCGTAACCTGGGGGCGATCGCCTGCACCGCGCCATGCAGCACGCGGCGAAGAGGCGGGAACCAGTCGGGCAGGGCAGGACGGCCGGCTGGCTCAGTGCCGGAGACAAGGCGCCAGAGGAGTTGTTCGACAGCTTCCGCCTCGACAGCGACGAGACGCAGACGTAACGCCACCTCCGCTGCCGGCAGGCCGAGCGCCTGTTCCACCGCCGTCAGCGCCGCCACCGTGTGTGCCTGGGCGCAAATCGAGAACAAGCTACCCACGCGGAGCGGGCCATCACAGGCGGAAGCTCCTTCAAGAACGCGGCTCGCCGTCACTGGCCGCCGACTAGCGAGCGTCGCGCTTGAGCCGCCTTTGCGCTGTGTCAGCGTCAAGAGAAGTGTGCCGGCAACCGTGCCTAAAGTCCGGCGGGCTCAATGCGGCAGGCCCGCCTCGTCGAGGCAGGCGGTGAGTTTGGCAAAGAGCGCAAGGCTCTGCTGCGCTTCCGCCTCGGGTATCTTTGCAAGAGCAAAATTTTGCGCCCGCAGCACAAGCCAATCCCCGACCGCGACGGTCTCGGCCAGAAGCGCGAGCTGCACCCTGCGCCGTTCGGTCCAGTGCTCAACCTCTGTCCAACCATCGCCAACGGCAAGCACACGCGCTGGCAAGGCAAGACACATCCGTCAACCTCCAAGCTCATCTCTCCCAGTCGCGGAGGGAAGTCGTTGATCCAGCGCAAATGAGGGCCGGGCTCTGGGAGTGGTTCCGTGCCCAACTTGATGTAGGACAAAGAAGCGCGTGGCGAAGACGGTCAGGGTTGAGCACGCGTCGAGGGTGGGGTCCGTCGCTAGCGGGCAACACGCCTCGCGATCATCCCGCACTGACAAGAGGCACAACGATGGCAGGATCGCCGAGCTCCGTTGCACCGACGGTCTCGCTTTTCTCCTCTTCGATCGGCCGCAAGATTATGCTCGCTGTGAGCGGCCTCATTCTGGTCGCTTTCCTCGTCATCCACACCATCGGCAATCTTCTCATCTTCCTCGGTGCTGACGCGCTCAACCGCTACGCCCACACGTTGCATTCGCTGCCCTATGGTGTTGCATGGTTCGCGCGCACGCTGCTGCTCAGCGCGCTCCTCCTACATGTTGCACTTGCAGTTCGGCTGCATGTGGTCAATCGGCGCGTTGCTGCGCGGGGCTACGCGGTACGACGCTATCTTTCCGCAAGCACGGCCTCGTTGATGATGATGCCTGCCGGAGCGGTGATCCTTCTGTTCCTTGTCGTCCACATCCTGCACTTCACGGCGCGAAGCTTCGGCAGCTCGCCGCCAATGACCCGGCTGCCGGAGGTCGCCCTACCGGTAGTGAACGTTTACGCTATGGTTTATCGTGCCTTTTCTCATCCGTTTGTCGCGATCGCCTATCTCGCCGCGCTTGCCGCGGTGGCTGTGCACCTGGTGCACGGTGTAGCCAGCGCCATCCAGAGCCTAGGCTTTGGCGGCGAACGACGCATACGCCTGCTGCACGGTTTCTCGCGCGCGATCGCGGTCTTCGTCGTCGTTGGGCTCGGCGCCGTTCCGGTTGCGGTCGGGCTCGACGCCTGGGTAGGGGTGCCGCTGTTCGACCATGCCGCCCTCGGGGGCGTGCGATGACCCGCTATCCACCACCAATTCTCGATCCCAGGATCCCACCCGGCCCCTTGGCTGAAAAGTGGCGCAATCGCCGCGCCTCTGGGCGGCTTGTCGCCCCCGCGAACCGCAGACGGTACGAGATCATCGTCGTCGGTTCGGGTCTCGCCGGTGCCTCCGCCGCTGCAACTTTAGGCGGTCTCGGCTATAGGGTTCGCTGCTTTTGCTATCAGGACAGCCCTCGTCGCGCGCACTCTGTCGCCGCCCAGGGCGGCATCAACGCGGCGAAGAACTACCGAAACGACGGGGATTCAATCGATCGCCTATTCGCCGATACCATGCGGGGCGGCGACTTTCGCGCGCGCGAAGCCAATGTCTGGCGTCTTGCCGAGGTGTCGAACGCCATCATTGACCATTGTGTGGCCATCGGCGTTCCCTTTGCTCGCGAATATGGCGGCATGCTGGACAACCGCTCCTTCGGAGGGGCGCTGGTGAGTCGCACCTTCTACGCGCGCGGGCAGACCGGCCAGCAGCTCCTGCTCGGCGCCTATGCGCAACTTAACCAGCAGATCGCTGCCGGAACGGTAACGATGCATCCGCGCACGGAAATGCTCGATCTCGTGACGGTCGCTGACGGCAACGGGACGCGCCACGCGAAGGGAATCGTGACGCGGCATCTCGTCACAGGGGAGATCCGCGCCTGGGCGGCGGATGCTGTCGTGCTGGCGACGGGTGGCTACAGCAACGTGTTCTTTCTCTCCACCAACGCGATTGGTTGCAACGCAACAGCGATCTGGCGCGCCTATCGCCGTGGTGCGGGTTTCGCCAACCCGTGCTTTACTCAAATCCACCCAACCTGTATTCCGCCGCACGGCGAGGGCCAGTCGAAACTCACTTTGATGAGCGAGTCGTTGCGCAACGACGGCCGAGTGTGGGTGCCAAAGGATCCTGCCGATTGCGACAAGGATCCGCTCGCTATTCCTGAAGACCGGCGCGACTACTTCCTCGAGCGTCGCTATCCCGCTTATGGCAATCTCGTTCCGCGCGATATCGCAAGCCGCGCGGCGAAGGCGGTATGCGATGAGGGGCGCGGTGTCGGCCCACTGGTCGGCGGACTGCGGCGCGGCGTCTATCTCGACTTTACGGAAAGCGAAGCCCGCTACGGGCATGATGCCATCGTTGCGCGCTATGGAAACCTATTCGAGATGTACGAAAGCATCACTGGCGAGGATGCCCATCGCCGCCCCATGCGCATCTACCCCGCGCCGCACTACACGATGGGGGGCCTTTGGGTCGACTACGATCTGATGAGCACCATCCCGGGCCTCTTTGTCATCGGCGAGGCGAACTTCTCTGATCACGGTGCCAATCGGCTTGGTGCGAGCGCGCTGATGCAAGGGTTGGGCGACGGCTACTTCATCCTCCCGGTGACACTGCCCGACTATCTCGCGCGTTCTGGTCCCTCATCGGTCACTCCAGATGATCCCGACTTCCATTCCGTCCTGGCCGACGTGCGTGCGCGTGTTGATGGCCTGCTTGCCGTTAGCGGGACGCGGTCTGCGCGAAGCTTCCACGCTGAGCTCGGCAGGATCCTGTGGGACCGCTGCGGGATGAGCCGCAACGCTGAAGGGCTCGCAAAAGCGATCGAGGAGATCGGTGAGCTGAGGCGCGCCTTCTGGAGCGATCTTCGCATCCCCGGCAAAGGCGAGGAACTCAATACGGAGCTGGAACGTGCTGGACGCGTGGCCGACTTCCTCGAGCTTGGCGAACTGATGTGCCGGGACGCGATGATGCGCGAGGAATCCTGCGGGGCGCATTTCCGTGAGGAGCACCAAACCGAGGACGGCGAGGCAGCGCGCGACGATGAACGCTTCGCCCATGTCGCCGTCTGGTTCGACCAGGGAGAGGCTCCTCCCGTGCGGGTGATCGAGCCGCTCACCTTCTCAGCCATCGCGCCCGCCCCGCGGAGCTATCGATGAGTGCGCCGATCAGCCTGACCTTGCGCGTGTGGCGGCAGGACGGCCCGGGCGTCAAGGGTCGATTCGAGGACCATCGGCTCAACTCCGTCTCGCGTCACCTCTCGCTGCTTGAGGCGCTCGATCTCGTCAACGAGCGGCTGGTGGCAGGCGGGAAACGGCCGATTGCGTTCGATCACGATTGTCGCGAGGGCATCTGCGGGGCGTGCGCGATGACAGTGAACGGCGTGCCCCACGGCGGCCTTGGACGCCTCACCGTGTGCCAGATCCACCTGCACCGATTCAGCGATGGTGATCGCATTGTCCTCGAGCCTTTGCGGGCGCGGCCGTTCGCCCTCATTCGCGATCTTGTCGTTGACCGTTCCCCACTCGACGCGATTCAGCAGGCAGGGGGATTCATCTCCGTCCGTCCCGGCCAGGCACCGGACGCTAACGTGGTGCCAATCGCGCGCGACATCGCCGAAACAGCCCTCGATCTCGCCTCCTGCATCGGGTGCGGGGCGTGTGTTGCCGCTTGCCCAAATGGAAGTGCGATGCTGTTCACGGCAGCGAAGGTGGGTCACCTCAACCTGCTGCCGCAGGGGGCGCCGGAAGCGGATCGACGCGCGCTTGCGATGGTTCAGGCGATGGACCATGCAGGCTTCGGTGCGTGCTCGAACCACGGAGAGTGCGCCGCGGTCTGTCCGAAAGGCATCGGCGTGTCTGCCATCGCGCGCCTGACAAGAGCCTATACCGGGGCGGCCCGTCGCCAGCTCCTCAGCCTCTGACGACATCGAGTGTCGGACGAAAAAGCGGGGGTGCATGCCCTCCGTCTGCTGCTGCGTCGCTACGCGAACCGTCATCCGGTGGAGAAAGCCGAGTCTCAGAGCCTCCGCTTTTTCGACGGCGGCACGCTGACGTTTACACTGTGTGAACCGATCGGCCAGGCGAATCGGCTGATCGTTCCGGATACGGCTGAAGTTCGTTCTCCTCCCGGGTCGGTCGCCTTGTTCGAGGATGCGGAAATGGATCGTTCTGCGGACATGGGCCGAAATCCTCTGTGCACGAGCTCGGGCTTGCCGAGGTGCGGGCGATGGTTCTGCTGGAGGAGAGGTTACCGCGGCAACGCGCGCTGATTGGGGTTCAACCGGCCTCCTTCGCATGGGGCAACACGCTGACCCCGGCTGTTGCGGCCGCCACCCCGCGTATGGTGGAAATAGCCGAGCGCAAGCTTGCCGCGCGGGGCCATGGCTGACGAGAGCTTTGCATCCGGCACCCTTGGTGCTGCGGGTCGGGTGTTCGCGCCCAATCCGAAGAAGAGGCCGCCCTCGCTTTCCGCGCCGACCGGCATGGCGCTCGCCGTGCTTGGCGAGATTGCGCATCGTTCCCTCCGCCGCGAGCCTGGCTGCCGGGACAGTGTGACGCTGCGTGGCCTTCCCCTGTCGCCGAACGATTTCCGCTGGCTTCGTTCGGCGCTCGGTGAAGGTGAAGTGCGTATCGTGATCAACGCGCTGGGCGAGACCGAGATTTTGGAGACAGGCTTCAGCGGTGTGTGGTGGATCAGGGATCGCGATCCCGACGGCGCGGTCCGTGCCGAGGTTTTGCGCCGATCGTCGAGACCCTGCTGTTCGAACTGATCTCTCTCGACTACCAAGAGGCGCTGATGGCGGCAGCCGGCACGCCAGCGCTAGAGGCTTTGCAAAAGGCGGTTGAAGAGAACAAGGGTTGCTCCATTCTGGTTGTCGACGGCCCGATCACCCTCGGGCTCGATGGCGCCTACTCCACCATCAACGGCAAGACCAACCTCGCGGAGCTGCGCGAACTCGCCGCCGATGCGTTGGCCGCCGTGTCGATCGGCACCTGCGCAGCTATGGCGGGGTGGGTGCCGCGCAGCCCAACCCAACCTGCGCGGTTGGTGTCGATCAGGTCATCCGAAACAAGCCTGTTGTGAATGTGCCGGGCTGCCCGCCGATGCCAGAGGCGATGGCAGGTGTTCTGACATCATTCCTCACCTCTGGCAGGCTGCCCGAACTCGATCGCTCGGGCAGGCCGAAGGCGTTGTTCGCCGAAACGATCCATGACCGATCTATCGCCGTCCCTTCCACGACCAGGGCAAATACGCGAAGAGCTTTTACGACGCTGGCGCACGGGCCGGCTGGTGCTTGTACGAGCTCGGCTGCAAGGGGCCGATCACTGACAACTCGTGCGCCACGATCAAATGGAACCAAGGTTTCACCGTCCTCATCCAGGCTGGGCACGGATACATCGGTTGCTCAGAACCGAAACTCTGGGACAAGGGAGGCTTCTACAAGCCATTGTCCGCTACTGACTGGAACCTCTGGCCCGCTGTCGCCGCGGTCGCTGTCGGCGCTGCCGTCGGGGTCACCGCCGGTGTTGCCTCGCGCGTCAATCAGGCGCGGCTCGAGAAGGAGAACACGCCATGACGCTGTTCTACATGACGCTGCTCGATTTCGCGCGCGGCCCGGAGATGAATGCCGCGCTCGTCATCTTCCTCGTCGGCATGCTGTGGCACGTGTTTGGCGTGCTCTTGCTCGGGGTCGGGCCTGGTTCGTGACCACGCTGCCGTTCGCCACGGGCTTCGCCGCGAAGGCAAATCTCTGGCCGGTCTATGAGACGGGGCTTGCTGTGCACCTGCTCAGCGTGTGGCTGCTTTTGGTCTGGTTCCCATTCGGAAAACTGATGCACGCGGTCTGGTTCGCGATGACCCGTTACGCGACCGGCGTGCGCTTCGAATGCAGGGGAGTGCTCTGATGAGCGCGATCATGGCGGCACGGCCGGAGAACCGCGCGACGCCGGTCGACCGGCAGGGGACGTTCACCGACGAGGAACGCCTGAAGCGGGCGATGGCGAATTTCACCATGGATTTCGGGCTGATTGCGGCGTCCTACATGGAAGCGTGCATCCACTGCGGTGCCTGCGCGCGCGCCTGCCACTTCTACACCGCGACGGAGGACCCGAAGTACACGCCCATCCTGAAGGTCGAGCCCTTCAAGCAGGCGTACAAGCGCGAGGCCGGGCCCTTCGCCTTCTTCTTCAAGACCTTTAACCTGAAGCCGAAGGTGACGCTGGCGGAACTAGAGGAGTGGCAGGAACTCCTGTTCGACAGCTGCACGCTATGCGGTCGGTGCACGCTGATCTGCCCGATGGCGATCGACATCGCGCACCTTGTGCGCATGGCCCGCCACGCCATGTTCGCCGCCGGCCTCGTGCCGCAGGACCTGTTTGAGCGGAGCGCCGCGCAGGCCGGCCCGCTTGGGCTGCCCGGCGCTGACCCTGACACGTTCGTTGCCCGCGTGCGCGCCCTGTCGGCCGAACACCAGCTGGCGATGCCGGTCGACAAGCCTCGGGCAGAGGTGCTCGTCTGCACCTCGGAGGCGGTACTCACGCGCTATCCGGACGCTCTCGTCGCGACTGCGAAGATCCTGAACCGAATGGGGCTCGACTGGACCTATTCGACCGCCGGATACGAAACCTCGAACTACGGCATCATCTCCGGCAACGAGCGCTGGCAGCGTGAGGCGTCGGCGAAGATCATCGCCGCCGCTGAGAAGGTCGGCGCGAAGACCGTCGTGCTGCCAGAGTGCGGCCACGATTATCAGGCGCTTCGCTTCGAGGCGCCGAACGTCATGGACCGGCCGCTGCCGTTCCGCGTGCTCCACGTGGCCGAGCTCATGGCCGAGGGCGTCGAGCATGGGACACTGAAGTTCCGCAAGGTCGGTGGCACGGTGACCTTCCACGATCCGTGCCAGCTCGTGCGCCGCGGCGGTGCGGCGGAAGCGCCGCGCAAGGTCCTCGAGGCGCTGGGGCTGACGATCAAGGAACCC
>CALLUO010000017.1 GCA_938010425.1 uncultured Elioraea sp. | reverse complement strand
ACCGCTCGCGATGAACAAGATATGGTCGGTGCGGATCATGCCGTACTTGGTGGACACGGTGGTCCCCTCCACCAGGGGCAGCAGATCCCGCTGCACCCCCTGGCGGGAGACATCAGCGCCCACCGTCTCGGCGCGGCTTGCGATCTTGTCGATCTCGTCCAGAAAGACGATGCCGTTCTGCTCCACGTTGGCCACCGCCTTGGCCTTGATCTCGTCCTCGTTCAGGAGTTTGGCTGCCTCTTCGTCGGTGAGGAGCCGCATCGCCTCCTTGATCTTCAACTTGCGTAGCCGCCGGCGAGCGGCGCCCAGGCTCTGGAACAGACCCTGGATTTGAGAGGTCAGCTCCTCCATGCCGGGCGGGGCAAAGATTTCCATGTGGGGCTGCACCGCCGCCACCTCGATCTCGATCTCCCGCTCGTCCAGCTCGCCCTCCCGCAGCTTCTTGCGGAACTTCTGCCGGGTGGCACTATCGGCCTCCGGTGCCGCTTCGGTGCCGAAGCCCCGTGCCGCGGGGAGCAAGGCGTTCAGGATGCGCTCCTCGGCCAGCTCCTCCGCCCGGTGCCGCACCTTGCGCGCCTCCTGCTCCCGGGTCTGCTTGACTGCCACCTCCGCCAAGTCGCGCACGATGGTGTCCACGTCCCGTCCCACGTACCCCACCTCGGTGAACTTGGTGACCTCCACCTTGATGAAGGGGGCGTCGGCGAGCCGCGCCAGGCGGCGGGCGATCTCCGTCTTGCCGACCCCGGTGGGGCCGATCATGAGGATGTTCTTGGGCGTGATCTCCTGGCGCAGGCCGTCGGCCACGTTCTGGCGGCGCCAGCGGTTGCGCAGCGCGATCGCAACCGCGCGTTTGGCATCGTTTTGTCCGACGATGAACCGATCTAATTCCGAGACGATCTCGCGCGGTGAGTAGTTGGCCATGCTCCGCTCCGGTACAACGGACAAGCGGGGAGACGACGGTGGTTCCCCACACCCCCCCTTCGCAGATCTCCGCACGGGGGCGCGGCGGGAAAAGCCTCGTCCCCCCGCAGCCTCATAGGATTTCGACGACGAGACGATCGTTGGTATAGACGCAAATCTCCGCCGCGATCGCCATCGCCCGGCGCACGATCGCCTCCACATCCATATCAGCGCGGTCGATCAGCGCCCGGGCGGCGGCAAGCGCGTAGTTGCCTCCCGAACCGATGGCGATGATCGCATCCTCGGGTTCGAGCACATCGCCCATGCCGGTGAGCAAAAACGATCGGTCTTTGTCTGCCACCGCCATCATCGCCTCGAGGCGACGGAGATAGCGATCCGTGCGCCAATCCTTCGCAAGTTCAACACAGGCGCGTTCGAGTTGCGCTGGATAGCGTTCGAGCTTCGCTTCCAACCGTTCAAGAAGCGTGAACGCATCAGCGGTTGCGCCAGCGAACCCGGCGAGAACGGCCCCGCCACCGACGCGGCGCACCTTGCGCGCATTGCCTTTCACCACGGTCTGGCCGAGGCTTACTTGCCCGTCGCCAGCCATGGCGACACGGCCTTCCTTACGCACGCACAAGATGGTCGTGCCGTGCCACGCCTGCTCGTTCGTCCCTGTCACGACCCAATCTTCCCTGCCTCCTGGCTAAATGGCCCGCTTCGGGCCGGCCGGCAACCCGCGTGGACGGAAGGAAGAGGCGAGGCTAGAAGCCGGCCCATGATGCACCACCGCAGGGCGTCGGTCCGGCGCGCAACGAGCGAGACCCGGATCGAGGCTGAGATCGACCTAGACGGCACCGGCGAGGCGCAGATCGCGACCGGGATCGGCTTCCTCGACCACATGCTGACCGCCCTGGCCCGCCATGGCGCGATCGACATCGTGCTCAGGGCGGAGGGAGACCTCACTGTCGACTTTCATCACACCACCGAGGATACGGGCATCGTGCTGGGGCGGGCGGTGGCCGAGGCGCTTGGCGAACGGCGGGGGATCAGACGCTTCGGCGCAGCGACCATCCCAATGGACGAGGCGCTCATGGAGGTGGCCATTGACCTGTCGGGACGGCCCTTCCTGGCCTGGGAGGTGACGTTTCCGACCCAAAGGGTCGGCGAGATGGACACTGAACTCTTCCTCGAGTGGTTTCGCGCCTTCGCCACCAATGCCGGGGCCACCCTGCATGTGCGGCAGAAGGCTGGGGCGAACAGCCACCACATTGCCGAGGCCTGCTTTAAAGCGCTGGCGCGGGCCTTGCGGGAGGCGGCGGAGCACGACCCCCGCACGGGCGGGGCGGTTCCCTCGACCAAGGGGAGTCTTGCCGAGTGATGCGAGTTTGGTCGGTGCACCTCAAACCGCAGGCGGAACCGGTGCTGGTGCGCGAAGGCTTCGCGTGGCTGGCCTTTTTGTTCCCCATGCTCTGGTTTCTCGCCAAGAGGATGTGGCTTGTCCTCGTGCTCTATCTTGCGCTTGCTGCGATTGCGGCGGTCGCACTGCAGCCGCTGCCGGAACCGTTTGTGGGGCTGGTGGGCTTTGGCGTGCAGTTGCTCATCGGGTTTCACGCTCGCGACCTCGAACGCTGGACCTTAGCCCGTCGCGGCTGGCGCGAAGTTGGCGTGGTTGCGGCCCAGGGCGGCGAGGACGAGGCCTATGCCCGGCTTCTTTCGGCGCGACGCGATCTGCTTGCTTGGGGGACAGTGCGGGCGTGAGCGAAACAATCGCGGTCGTCGATTACGGGTCAGGCAACCTGCGCTCCGCTGCCAAGGCGCTCGAGCGTGTGGCGGCGGAAAGCGGGCGAGGGGTTCGGGTGGTGGTGACGGCAGAGGCACGCGAGGTGGCGCGGGCCGACCGGATCGTGCTGCCGGGCCAAGGCGCTTTCGGCGCATGCTACGCCGGTCTCGCGCGCCTTCCCGGCATGCTTGAGGTGCTGGGCGATGCGGTGCGGCGTCGTGGCGTGCCGTTTCTCGGCATTTGCGTCGGCATGCAGTTGCTTGCCGGGCGGGGTTTTGAGCACGGCGTGCACGAGGGCTTCGGCTGGCTGAGCGGCGAGGTGGTTCATTTGCGCGACCTGCCGGGCCACGAGGCGGGCAGGGCTTTGCCTCATCCGCACATGGGCTGGAATGCGCTGACAGTCAGCGAGCCCCGGCACGCCCTGATGGCAGGGCTTCGTCACAGATGCTCAGTGTATTTCGTGCACTCTTACGCGTTTGCGGCGGCGAATGACTCCGACGTGATTGCAATGACGGACTATGGGGGCCCCGTTGTCGCGGCGGTAGCGCGCGGCAATGTGGCAGGCGTGCAGTTTCACCCTGAGAAGAGCCAGGCGGTTGGGCTCAGAATACTGGGTAACTTTCTCGCTTGGCGGCCCTGACAGCCAGGAGGGTTTCGGATGGAACGGAACGAAACGGCCGAGGGGGTGGGGGTAGGCGACCGAGAACAACGGGTGGAGGGCGCGGCTGCCGTGCTTGCGGTCGACCGCGTCCAGGCGCTGACCGAACGGGAGCTCGCCGAACTCGCGGAAGCGACAGCGGCCGCGATCATCGAAGGCGGTGGCTTCGGTTGGGTGAAGCCGCAGCCGCGCGATACGCTGGCACGATATTTCCAAGGCGTGTTGCTGGTGCCCGAACGGAGCCTGTTCGTTGCTCGCATGGATGGGGTTATCGTCGGTGCCGCCCAACTTGTTCGTCCGCCGCGCAACAACGAGGCGCAGGCCTTTTCCGCCCAGCTGATGCACTTCTTCATCGCACCCTATGCGCGCGGCTTCGGTCTCGCGCGGCTTCTCTTGCGGCGGGTGGAGGAGTATGCGGCAGCGATCGGGGTGCGGGTTCTCAACCTGGATGTGCGGGAGACGCAGACGGGCGCCATCCAGCTGTTTGAGAGCGGAGGGTATCGCCGCTGGGGCACGCACCCGGCCTATGCTCTGATCGATGGCAAAACAATTGCCGGGCACTTCTACTATAAGGAGCTGTCGCCCACGGGGCGGCGCGCGCGGGGGTCGTGAAGCCGATCACGATTTATCCGGCGATCGACCTGAAGGCGGGGGCCTGTGTGCGGCTCCGCCGCGGCGAGATGACCGAGGTCACAGTGTATGCTGACAATCCGGCCGCGCAGGCGCGCGCATGGCAGGAGGCGGGCTTCACATGGCTTCATGTGGTTGATCTCGACGGCGCCTTTGCGGGGAGATCGGTGAATGCCGACGCGGTCGCGGCAATCCTCGCCACGGTGACGATCCCGGTACAGCTTGGCGGCGGTATACGGGACCTCGCCTCGATCGAGCGTTGGCTTGCCGCTGGGGTGTCGCGTGTCATCCTCGGCAGCGCAGCCGCCAGGGACCCCGCTCTGGTGCGGGAGGCGTGTCGGCGGTTTCCAGGGCGAATCGTCGTTGGCATCGACGCCAGGGCGGGGTTCGTCGCCACCGAGGGCTGGGCAGAGACGACCACCATGCGCGCACTCGACCTAGCGCTGGCCTACGAAGACGCTGGTGTGGCGGCAATTGTGTTCACCGACATTGCGCGCGACGGCATGCTCAGGGGGCTTAATCTCGAAGCGACGGAGGAGCTCGCCTCGGCCTTGACCACGCCGGTGATCGCTTCAGGCGGGGTTGCGGGAGTGGAGGACATCGCTGCGGTGCGGGCTAAGGCCGAAGCCGGCATTGAAGGGGTTATCCTTGGCCGCGCTCTCTACGACGGCCGGATCAGCCCGGCCGAGGCACTAGCCGTGGCGTGCGGCTGACTGTCTCGGGCGGGTTCCCACCACCCTGAGACTTCGGTTAGACTAGTATGCGATAAAGTCGCTGCTAGACACAGTCGCTGCTCGCGGGAGCAGTGTTGCACGCGGGAAAAGAAACGTTTCGCGGGAGGGAGCGGAGCATGCCGGACATTATGTCGCCGAAGTCATCCGACGTTGTGATCCCGGTCAAGCCGGAGTGGGCGGCCCGGGCCCACATCGATGCCGCAAAGTATCGCGCGATGGTGGAGGCCGAGCGGGCCGACCCGATCTCCTTCTGGCGCAACGAGGCCAAACGCATCTCGTGGATGACATTCCCCACCCGGATCAAGGACGTCGACTATACGGGGTCGGTCCGAATCCGCTGGTTCGAGGATGGTGTGCTGAACGCCTCGGCCAATTGCCTTGACCGTCACCTCGCTGCGCGTGGGGAGCAGACCGCGATCATTTGGGAGGGA
Source organism: uncultured Elioraea sp. (assembly GCA_938010425.1). GTDB lineage: Bacteria > Pseudomonadota > Alphaproteobacteria > Acetobacterales > Acetobacteraceae > Elioraea. The sequence continues at coordinate 34,530 of CALLUO010000017.1, read as the reverse complement.
GACGACCCAAAGGACAGCGCGCACATCACCTACCGCGACCTGCACGAGCGTGTCTGCCGGCTGGCCAACGCGATGAAGGCGCTTGGCGTGAAGAAGGGCGATCGGGTGACGATCTATCTGCCGATGATCCCCGAGGCGGCGGTGGCCATGCTTGCCTGCGCCCGCATTGGCGCCATCCATTCGGTTGTGTTTGGCGGGTTTTCGCCGGAAAGCCTGCACGGGCGTATCGAGGATTGCGAGGCGTCGCTGCTGATCACGGCGGATGAGGGGGTGCGCGGCGGACGGAAGGTGCCTCTGAAGGCGAATGCCGATGAGGCGTTGAAGACGGCGCCGACGGTGAAGAGCGTGATCGTGGTGCGCCGGACGGGCGCAGATGTGCCGATGGTCGCCGGCCGCGATCATTGGTATCACGAGCTCGTTTCAGCCGCCTCACCGGACTGCCCACCCGAGCCGATGGGCGCTGAAGATCCCCTTTTCATCCTTTACACCTCGGGGTCGACCGGTAAGCCGAAGGGGGTTCTGCACACCACCGGCGGCTACATGGTGTGGGCGTCGTTTACCCATCAATACGTGTTCGATTACCACGACGGCGAGATCTACTGGTGCACGGCTGACGTCGGGTGGGTCACGGGGCACACTTACATTGTCTACGGGCCGCTTGCGAACGGGGCGACGACGCTAATGTTCGAGGGCGTGCCGAACTACCCCTCTGTGTCCCGCTTCTGGGAAGTGGTGGACAAGCACCAAGTAAACATTTTTTACACCGCACCCACCGCGATCCGCGCCCTGATGCGGGAGGGCGAGGGGCCAGTGAAAAAGTGTTCGCGTGCCTCGCTGCGCCTCCTTGGCTCCGTTGGTGAGCCAATCAATCCTGAAGCCTGGTTGTGGTACTGGCGAGTGGTGGGTGACGAGCGCTGCCCTGTGGTGGACACGTGGTGGCAGACCGAGACGGGGGGAATCCTGATCAGCCCTCTGCCAGGGGCGACGGCTTTGAAGCCAGGGTCGGCCACCCTGCCGCTGCCTGGCGTCAAGCCTGTGCTGGTGGACGGGGAAGGCAAGATCCTCGAGGGGGTGACGGAGGGGAACCTCTGCCTTTCGGACTCTTGGCCCGGCCAGATGCGCACGGTGTACGGCGACCACGACCGTTTTGTGCAGACCTATTTTTCGACTTTTCCAGGTCTCTACTTCACGGGCGACGGAGCCCGCCGCGATGCCGACGGCTATTACTGGATCACAGGGCGTGTGGATGACGTGTTGAACGTCGCTGGCCATCGCATGGGGACAGCCGAGATCGAGAGCGCCCTCGTCGCCCACCCGGCGGTGGCGGAAGCTGCCGTCGTTGGCATGCCGCACGACATCAAGGGTCAGGGCATTTATTGCTACGTCACGCTCAAGGCGGGGGTCGAGCCGTCTGAGGAGCTTCGGAAGGAGCTGATCGCCTGGGTGCGCAAGGAGATCGGGCCGATCGCGACGCCGGATGCGATCCAGTGGGCTCCTAGTCTGCCGAAGACACGCTCAGGCAAAATCATGCGGCGGATCCTGCGCAAGATCGCGGCGAACGAGACCGACAATCTGGGTGATACCTCCACACTGGCCGATCCAACGGTGGTGCAGGACCTCGTGGCCAACCGGGTCCGCTGAGCGGCTGACAGAGAAGGGTTTGCCGACGGTTGGGGCTCAGCAAGGCGGTCGTCGCCCAGTGGTGCGGGTCTGACCGGCCAGAGTGTGGGATTACGCTGACGGCGGGGAAGGAGGGGAGACGGGGCAAGCGGGCTGTGAGTCGACCGCGGGAGCAGGGCTTTGGCCCCGAGCCTTTTGTCAACGGTTTCGGATGAGGAGGGCGAGAAGTCCGTCGAGCTCCTCGAGGGTGCGGTAGCGGATCCTGACCTCTCCACCTTCGCCTTTGCCGCGTTGGCTGATGTGGACAGGAAGCCCGAGGTGATCCTGCAGATCTTGTTCCAGGCTCGCGAGATTAGGATCGCGTGTTGGCTCGGCTTTCGTCTTTGAAGCGTGTTTGGCGGCGGATGCGGCCAGCGCCTCGGTTTGTCGAACGGAGAGACCCTCAGCGAGGATCCGTTGGGCAAGGGCAACCGGATCTGCTGCAGCCAGGAGGGCGCGGGCGTGCCCTGCTGTCAGCCGCCCTTCGCGCAGATGCAGTTGGACCGGCTTTGGCAGGTTGAGCAGGCGAAGCGTGTTGGCGACATGGGCGCGGCTTTTGCCGATCATGCGCCCTGCCTCGTCCTGCGTGATGCCGTGGGTCTCGATGAGGCGTCGCAGCCCCTCCGCCTCCTCGATTGGATCGAGGTCGGTTCGCTGCAGGTTCTCGACCAGTGCTGCGGCGGCGGCTTCGCGGTCGTCGAGGCGGCGGACGAGGACGGGAACCTCGTGCAGCGGAACCGCCTGGGCCGCGCGCCAGCGCCGTTCGCCGGCGACGATCTGGTATCGGTCGGGAAGGGTGGGGTGAGGGCGGACCAGAAGGGGTTGCAGCACGCCCCGCTCGCGGATTGAGGCGGTCAGCTCCTCCAGGCTTTCCTGACGGATGCTGCTGCGCGGCTGGAAAGGGCTTGGCTCAAGGGCGGCGATGGGAATGATGCGGATGTCGCCATCGCCGCCGGTGAGGGTTCGGATTGGCACCGGCGCGCTGGGCTCACCGAGGAGTGCTGCAAGGCCGCGACCCAGTCGCTTCTGACTGCCGTCACGTGCCGTCATGACAGGGCCTCGTTTAACTGGCGTTCGCGGCGCAGGAGTTCGCTGGCGAGATGAACATAGGCTTGGCTTCCGGGCGAGCGGAAGTCGTAGAGCAGCGCGGGCTTGCCATGTGACGGCGCTTCGGAAAGGCGAATGTTGCGGGGGATCATCGTCTGGTAGACGCGCTCTCCGAAAAATGCGCGCACATCGGCGGCCACCTGCTCAGACAAGTTGTTTCGGCGGTCGTACATGGTGAGCACGATGCCATGCAGAGCGAGGCGGGGGTTGAAGCTGCGGCGAACAGCCTCGAGGGTGCGCATGAGTTGGGAGAGACCTTCAAGGGCGAAGAACTCGCATTGCAGCGGTACAAGGACGGCGTCAGCCGCAACCAGAGCATTGACAGTCAGCAGCCCTAGCGACGGCGGGCAGTCCAAGAGAATGAGGTCCGAACGGTGAGCGTCGGCAAGGGCGTCGCGAAGGCGATATTCCCGCCTGGTGAGTGCGACGAGTTCGATCTCTGCTCCCGCCAAGTCTTGATCGGCAGGGACGATAGAGAAGTTCGGGACGCCAGTGGGACGCGTGAGGTCTGCGAGGGGGCGGCTCTCTATCAAGAGGGCGTAAGACCCTGGCGAGCGTTGGTCGACCGGTAGTCCGAGCCCGGTCGAGGCATTGCCTTGCGGATCGAGGTCGAGAAGTGTGACAAGGCGACCTGCTGCAGCCAGAGCCGTGGCGAGGTTGATGGCCGTTGTTGTCTTGCCAACGCCACCTTTCTGGTTCGCGATGGCGATGACGCGCGGTCGCGCGGATGGGGGGACCGGAGCAGGATCAAGCACGCGCGAGCTCGCTCAGACGGAGGATGGTGGCGGACGAGTCCGTTCGGCTCGGAAAGCGTTCCACACGCATTTTCCAGGAGCCTTCGACCTCGGTCAATTCGCGGTCGACAGACCGACCCTTCGGCAACAGAGCGATCCCTCCTGATCGGAGATGGCGCATGACGAGGGGGAGAAGGCTTGGTAACGGGGCTACGGCACGGGCGGTGACGACGTCTGCCATCATGGGTGGCAGGGCTGCAGCGTGAGCGGCATGAACCGTGACGGGGACGCGCAACTGGCGAGCCGCTTCCCGCAGAAAGGCGGCTTTTCGCTGGTCGCGCTCGACGAGATGGGTCTCAAGAGCGGTCATTAGGGCGAGAACGAGGCCCGGCAGGCCTGCGCCGCTGCCGAGGTCGGCGAGCCGGCGTGCAGAGGGGGGGAGGAGGTCGGCCAACTGGGCACTATCGAGGATGTGCCGCTGCCAGAGCCGGTTGATATCGCCTGGACTGACCAGATTGATCCGCCGCGACCAGTTGCGGAGAAGGTCGGCATAGGCCTCGAGGCGACGACTCTGGTCAGGGGAAAGAGAAGAAAGAACGTCGTCGCGGCGATCCGGTTTCACGTGAAACACGCCGAGTGTGCTGCCCCGCTCTGAAACCTCGCGCCCACCCTCAAGCTTCGGGTTCCGGGCGAAACAGCGCACACCTGGAAGAGTGTGACTCAGGGGCAGGTCGCGCGGTTCGCATCTGGCGCAGGGATTTGATCACGGTCCAGCATAAGATCCACCACACGCTGGCCACCAAGAAGATGCTGCTGGATCACTCTCTCTGCCTCATCCCGGCTTGTGATGCGGTACCAACCCCCTCTGGATAAACAACCAGACAGGGGCCGAGCTCACACCGGTCCAAGCATCCCGCCTGGTTCACCCGAACGCCCCGAAGGCCGAGCTCCTTGACTCTCGCCTTCATGTAGGCGCGGACATCATCCGAGCCTTTCGCCGCACAGCTCCCCCGCGCGTGACCCTCTGGACGGCGATTGCAACAGACAAACAAGTGGGCCCGATAAAAGAGTGGCGGATCGGGCGGGTTGCGATTGACGCGCGTTTCACCCATCAGGTCGCTGTGCGCGCCGGCCCGATCGGCTCCACGAGCCGCAAGATCTGAGCGACCATCTCCGGCGAGTCCCACGCCGCGGCGCCTTGCAGGCGGGCCGCCTCGAGACCGTCACGATCCACAATCAGTGTCGTCGGCAGGCCCCTCACCCCCCAGGCTCGTGCAGCCGCTCCTTGCGGATCAAGCCAGACGCTGAGGGAACGCAGCATGTGACGGTGATAAAATGCTCGAACCACGGGCGCTCCACCGCGGTCTTGGCTCAACGCGAGGACGTCAATTCCGCTGTCAGCGACCAAACCAGCCAGCCGATCAAGAGCCGGCATTTCCTCCACGCACGGCGGGCACCAAGTCGCCCAGATGTTCATCACGACCCCGCGCTGCCGGAAGTCGGCGATCGACCGTCGCTCGCCCGCCTCGTTCAGGAAGTCCGCCGGCGCTAACGCCACCCTGCGCCTGTGCACCTCAAGCTGACCGCCACCGGCTTGCGCTTGCCCCGGAGCGAGCGCGATGGCAGAGCACACAAGCCCTTGCACCGCTTGCCGCCGCGTCATCCTAGGACCCATCGCCATGCCCCACTCTCCATCCGAGCCATCGCCAAGCAACGGGCTTTGGGGCGGACGCTTCGCCCGCGGCCCCGCCGCCATCATGCAGGAAATCAATGCGTCGATCGGCTTCGACAAGAGGCTTTGGCGTCAGGATATCGAGGGGTCCAAGGCGCATGTCCGGATGCTTGCGACTCAGGGCATTATCACCGAGGCCGACCGAGACGCCATGCTCGCTGGCCTCGATGGCATCGCGGAGGACATCGCGCGCGGCGCCTTCCCATTCTCCGAGGCTCGTGAGGATATCCATCTCAACATCGAGGCCGCCCTCGCCGAGCGCATTGGCGAGGCTGGTCGCCGCCTGCACACCGCCCGATCGCGCAACGACCAGGTTGCCCTCGATCTCAGGCTCTGGGTGCGGGACGCGATCGATCAGCTCGACGCGCAACTCCTAGCGCTCCTTCATGCCCTGCTCAATCAGGCGGAACGCTACGCCGCGTCTCCCATGCCGGGCTTCACGCATCTGCAGATCGCGCAGCCGATCACCTTCGGCCACCACTTGCTCGCCTATGTCGAGATGCTGAGCCGCGACCGCGCGCGTTTCGCAGACTGCAGGGCGCGGCTCAATGAATGCCCACTCGGCGCAGCGGCCCTCGCCGGCACATCCTTCCCGATTGATCGCCAGCACACTGCCGCCGCCCTCGGCTTCGCGCGCCCGATGGCAAACAGCCTCGACGCCGTCTCCTCCCGCGACTTCGCGTTGGAGTTCCTCGCAACGGCTGCCATTTGCGCCACCCATCTCTCGCGTTTCGCCGAGGAGATCGTGATCTGGGCCTCCGCCCCTTTCCACTTTATCCGGCTGTCTGACGCCTTTACCACCGGCTCCTCGATCATGCCGCAAAAGCGTAACCCTGACGCGGCCGAATTGGTGCGGGCGAAGACTGGCCGCGTCACTGGCAATCTCATCGCCCTCCTCACGGTGATGAAGGGACTACCGCTCGCCTATGCCAAAGACATGCAAGAGGATAAGGAGCCGGTGTTTGACACCGCTGACACCCTTGCCCTCTGCCTGGCCGCCACCGAAGGCATGGTACGCGATCTCGAGGCGAACGAAGCCGCCATGCGGCGCTGGGCTGGCGAAGGCTACTCTACCGCGACCGACCTCGCCGATTGGCTTGTCCGCGCCCTCAGTCTCCCCTTCCGGGACGCCCACCACATCACAGGCCGCATCGTCGCTCTGGCCGAGGCGAAGGGCTGTGGCCTGGCCGATCTCTCCCTCGAAGAGTTGCGCTCTGTCGAGCCCCGCATCACCGAGGACGTCTATTCCGTCCTATCGGTCGAGGCCTCGATCGCTTCGCGCACGAGCTACGGCGGGACCGCGCCCGACAATGTCCGCGCCCAGGTTGCGGCGTGGCGCGAACGGCTTGGCTGAGCGACAGGTTCGCTGTGGTCTACGGCGCTTTTGATACTGCGGGCATCGGGTGCCTCCTGCCTCGGCAAGCGCGCACCCGCCTGCTGCTGCTCGCCATCCTCGGCCTCGTCGTGCTCGGCGGCTGCGGCAAGCGTGGCGACCCGGCTCCTCCAGGCCCACCTGAGGCCGTGACTTGGCCGCGCACCTTTCCTCCCGATCCAGCTGCGCCGGCCACACCGTCACCTGAACGGCGCTAAGCCCCCATGCCTGTGGCTTTCGATCAGGCGTCGGCCGAAGCCGAGGCGAGCTTCAGCGAGCTTCTGGCCGCCCGGCCATGGCTCAAGGTCGCCCCGGATGTCGGGCTGATGCTCGACGAAGTCCCGCTCGCCCGGCTTGCGTACGAGCATGGCACGCCGCTGTGGGTCTATTCCGATGTCGTGCTGACGGCCCGCTACCGCGCGCTGGAGACGGCTCTCGCTAGGGCGGCGCTCTCCGCGCGCATTCATTTCGCGCTGAAGGCCAACGATACGCTCGCGCTGCTCCGCCGTCTTGCCGCACTCGGTGCCGGCGCCGACGTCGTCTCGATCGGCGAATACGAAGCGGCGCGGCGGGCGGGCTTCGCTCCGCAGGCGATCGTCTTTTCTGGCGTGGGCAAGACGGAGGCGGAGATCTCAACAGCCCTCGCCGGCGGCCTTGGTCAGATCAATGTCGAAAGCGCTGAGGAAATGCAGAGGATTGCCGCCATCGCCGCCCGCCTCGGGCTTCGCGCCCCCATAGCCCTCCGTGTCAACCCTGATGTCGATGCCGGCACCCATGCCAAAATCACCACCGGCAAGGCGGACAACAAGTTCGGCATCCCATCCGACCGCATTGTGCAACTGTATGCAGAGGCGATGGCCACGCCGTCGCTCCGTCCGGTCGGCCTCGCCGTTCACATCGGCAGCCAGATCCTCACTCTCGAACCCTATCGCCGTGCCTATGGCAGGCTCGCCGAGCTTCTACGTACGCTTCTGGCGCGAGGTTTTCCGGTTGAGCGGATCGATGTCGGCGGAGGGCTCGGCATCCCTTATGGCACAGAGCCGGCACCGCTACCGGCCGCCTTCGCCTCTGTCCTTTCCCAAGCCTTCGGCGCGTTTTGTCTCCCCGTCATTCTCGAGCCTGGGCGCTGGCTGGTCGGGCCGGCGGGGCTTCTCCTCGCGCGCGTCGTCCTGCAAAAACACGGCGCGGCTAGACGCTTCGTCGTGCTTGACGCCGGGATGAATGACCTGCTCCGGCCAGCGCTTTACGACGCCTGGCACGGCATTGTGCCCGTCGACGCTGCCAGGCTGAACGCCCCTGTCACCCCAGCAGACGTGGTCGGGCCGGTTTGCGAGACCGGCGACACGTTCGCGCGTGAGCGTGCGCTGCCTGAATTCGCTCCCGGCGATCTGGTCGCCATTTTGGATGCTGGCGCCTATGGGGCAGTGATGAGCTCTGCCTACAACTTACGGCCACGCGCCGCTGCGGTGCTGGTTGCGGGCGGAATCGCCCACCTCGTCCGCCGCCGACAGACCATCGACGACCTCCTCAGCCACGACGTGCCCTGATCGCGTCGACCACATTTCTGTGCAGGTTGTGATGGCAGGCGGGCAGCGTTCCGCGTCATCATGGCGCCATGCGCCGTGTGCCCAAAACCCACGCTCTCTCGCCCAAAGTGTCTCAACCCTTGCTGCAGCTGCGCCTGAAACGGGCGCTGGCGCGAGCGGCTATCCTTTGGGAACGGCTGTGGCCGGCGGCCGCCCCGCTGCTTGGGGTCGCGGCCCTGTTCCTTATCGTGGCGCTCTCGGGGCTGCTCCCTCTGCTTCCCGGCTGGCTGCATCTCGTCATCCTTGCTCTCTTTGCCTGTGCGGGGTGTGTGGCCTTGGCGTGGGCAGTGACCCAGGTCAGGCTGCCGGCGGCCTCGGAGGGTGAGCGTCGTCTCGAGCGCGCGTCCGGCCTCGCGCATCGTCCTCTCACCAGCCTAACGGATCGTCCCGCTGCCGGGTTTGGCGACCCGGAGGCGGAACGATTGTGGGCCGCGCACCAGGAGCGCGCTGCCAGTGCTCTGGCCAAGCTCAAGGTTGGCCTGCCGCATCCCGGCCTGCCGAGCCGGGACCCGATCGCGCTTCGTGCCGCCCTCAGCCTTGCCCTGGTGGCAGCGGTGGTGATCGCCGGACCGGAGGCGACCGATCGCCTGCGTGCTGCCGTCAATCCCGCTTTCGGCGCCCCGCAGCAATCGCCTTTACCGCTAAAAATCGAACTCTGGATCACACCCCCCGCCTATACCGGGCTTGCCCCTCTGTTCCTCAGCCACGAGACGGCGCACTCAGGGGGCGAACTCACGGTGCCCGAGGGCAGCACGCTCGTCGGCCATCTTTCGGGCGGAAGCGGCGGTCTTCCCGCCCTGGCGCTGCCCGCCGAGATGGCGCCGTTCAAGCAGCTCGATGCTCGCTCGTTCAGCGTCTCCGCTGCTTTGACCGAGCCAGGGCGCCTTGCCATTCTACGCGATGGCCGAACACTCGCCGCGTGGGATGTCCGGCTGCTCTCTGATCGGCCGCCAATCGTAAGCTTCGTCAATCGTCCCGCTCCAGTGCCCGGCGGGCCCCAGCTTCGTATCGAATACGAGGCGCGCGACGACTATGGCGTTGCTGCGGTCGAGGCCGAGCTTCGGCTTGTGGCGCGCCCCGAGGCTCCGCCATTGATTGTCAGCCTTCCTCTGCCGGCAGCATCGGGGCGCAGCGTGCGCGGGGTTGGCCAGCCGGACCTCTCAGCCCACCCTTGGGCCGGCTTACCGGTGACCGTGCAGCTCGAGGCCAAGGACGGGGCCGGGCAAATCGGTCGGTCCGGGATCGAAACGGTCGAGCTGCCTGAGCGCCGTTTCAACCACCCAATCGCCCGAGAGTTGATCGCGCTGCGCAAGCGCCTCAGCGTCGCCCCCGCCGAACGCACGCCAGTGATTCGCGAGCTTGACCGCTTGTTGGGCGCGCCGGAAGCGTTCGATGACGATTTCACCGTCTTCCTCGGCCTGCGCGTTGCCCGTGCCCGCCTACGCTTCGACCGCCGTGGCGAGGCGATTGAAGAGGTGCAGGATCTCCTGTGGTCGCTGGCCATGCATCTCGAGGAAGGGGGGCGTGACCGCACTTGGCGGCACCTTGTCGAGTTGCGGCGCGAGTTGCGCGAGGCGATCGAGCAGGCGGAACGCGGCGAGCCGGTCGATCAGCGCGAACTCGAGCGTCTCGCCGACCAGCTGCGCGAGGCGATGGAGCGCTACCTGCAGGCGTTGATGGAAGCGATGCGGCGCGACGGCATCGAGACCCTGCCCTTTGATCGCAACGCCCGCGCCATGGACCTGCGCGAGTTGCAGCGGATGGCAGACCGCATCCGAGATGCTGCCCGGCGTGGCGATCTCGAGCGGATGCGCCAGCAACTCGCTGACCTCGAGCGCGCCATCGACCAGTTGCAGCGCGGGCAGTTGGGGCGGATGGAGAGCCCGGAACGGCGAGAGCAACGCGAGCGTGGCCAGCAGATGATGGGCGCCGTGAACGACATGCTGCAGCGCCAGGCACAGCTGATGGATAGAAGCCACGAGCGCGCCGAACAGGAGCGCGCCGCCCGTCGCCAGCAGCAACGCGGGCAGGGGCAGCAGAGCCGCCAACAGCCCCACACACGGCCCGGCCAGCAAACCACTCAGCAGGGCACCCAGCAAAGCGGCCAGAGCAGCAGCCAGCCTCAGGCCGACACCCAGCGCGACGCGCGTCAACAGCAGGCGCTGCGCCGAGCACTTGGCGAACTGATGGAACAGTTCGGCGAGTTCACCGGCGAGGTGCCGGAAGCGCTTGGCCGGGCCGACCAAGCGATGCGCGAGGCGGTTGAGGCCCTGCGCCGCGGCGACAATGCCTCCGCCCAGGCCGCCCAGCAGCGCGCGCTTGAAGCCCTGCAGCAGGGTGGGCAGGAGATGCAGAACCAGATGGCAGGCCGAATGGGCCTGATGGAGCCCGACGACGGCGAGGGCGATCCGGGTGGCGAGAACACCGAACTGGGGCAGGACCAGTCAGGTCAGGGTCGCCAGCTCGGCCAAGGGCGGGATCCGCTCGGCAGGCCGAGGCGCGATCAGGTTGGTGGCCAGAACGACGGGTCGGACGTGCGCGTGCCGGAGGAGATGGAACTGAAGCGCACGCGCGACATCCAGGAAGAGTTGCGCCGCCGCGCCGGCGAGCGCGACCGACCGAAGCCGGAGCTTGACTACATCGATCGCTTACTGCGCCGGTTCTGATCAGGCGCGCATTGATGCAAAACAGGAATGTTCGGGTTCAGAAGTAACAGCCCGTGGAACGTTCCCTGACAGGCACGCGCTCCGCCAGGACGCGTGGCCGTACAGGGGCTGCACGCCGACGCCGACAGCACTGGTTTGATCACGCGCCGGCACGAACGCGCGCGGTAGCACTGCGCGCATGCGCGAGGCGCAGCCGGCGACCATCTTCGCCGAACAAATGCAGGTGTTCCGCTGGAAGAACAACCGGCAACGTTGTGCCAGCGAACGGGGAACAGTCGCTCGCTCGCACGGTCAGCCCCTCGCCGGACGGCAGGATGCCGTGTATCAGGCTCTCGGCCCCAAGCGGTTCAACGAGATCGACCTTTAATGGAATGGCACCCACCGTGCCATTCCCGACGATCCGGACATGTTCCGGCCGGATCCCGACGGTCACCTCAGCGTCCTTCACCCCAGCCGGAGGAGCAGCGAGAGCGATTGCGCATCCAGCACGAAGGTCGACGGCGTTGCCCTCGCTGCACAGCCTGCCGTGCAGGAAGTTCATGGCAGGCGCGCCAATGAAGCCGGCGACATACATGTTCGCCGGCTCCCGCCACACCTCCATCGGTGTTGCCACCTGTTCGGCCCGACCCCCATTCATCACCACCAGCCGATCCCCCAGCGTCATCGCCTCCACCTGATCGTGCGTGACGTAGAGACTGGTCACGCCAAGGCGTCGCTGCAGACGTTTGATCTCGGCCCGCATTTGCACCCGGAGCTTCGCGTCGAGGTTGGAGAGCGGCTCGTCGAACAGAAAGAGTTTTGGTTCCCGAACAATCGCCCTGCCCATGGCCACGCGTTGACGCTGCCCCCCGGAGAGCTCGCGCGGCTTACGGCGCAGAAGCTCGCCAAGCCCCAGCATTTCCGCGGTGCGGCGCACGCGCTGTTCGATCTCGGCGCGTGGTAGGCCGCGGATGCGTAAGCCGTAGGCCATGTTGTCGAACACGCTCATATGCGGGTAAAGCGCGTAATTTTGGAACACCATCGCAATGTCGCGATCCTTCGGCTCAAGCCGCGTCACATCCACCCCGCCTATCAGCACCCTGCCCTCGGTCGCGGTCTCGAGCCCGGCGACGATGCGGAGCAAGGTTGATTTGCCGCAGCCCGAAGCGCCGACGATGACGATGAACTCCCCTTCTGCCACCTGAAGGTCGATGCCGTGCAGCACGTGCACGTCGCCGAAGGACTTGCGGATTCCCCTCAGTTCGAGCGTGGCCATGCGCGCGCTCCTACTTCTCGGTTTCTACCAAGCCTTTGACGAACCAACGCTGCATCAGGATCACGACCGCAACGGGCGGCAACAGGGCGAGCACGGTGGTTGCCATCACCAAGTGCCAGTCCGTGTCCGCTTCTGAGCCGATCATGCGCACGATGCCGATCACAATCGTTTCCACATCACCGGTGGTGGTGATCAGCAGCGGCCAGAGATACTGGTTCCAGCCATAGACGAAGAGGATGACGAACAAAGCGGCCATGTTCGTGACCGAGAGCGGAACGACCACATCCTGAAAGAAGCGCATCGGCCCCGCGCCATCGATCTTCGCCGCCTCGACCAGCTCATCGGGGATGGTGAGAAAGAATTGGCGAAACAGCAGGGTGGCGGTGGCGGAGGCGATCAGCGGCACGATCAGCCCCGCATAGGTGTTGATCATGCCGAGGTCGGAGACGACCTTGAAGGTGGGGAAGATCCGCACCTCGACGGGCAGCATCAGTGTGATGAAGATCGCCCAGAAGGCGAGCATGCGGCCGGGGAAGGAGAAGAACACCACAGCGTAGGCCGAAAGGATGGAGATCGCGATTTTGCCCACCGCGATCAGTATTGCCATCACAAAGCTGTTCAGCATCATCGCACTCACCGGCACGCGTGTGGTGCGGGCCGAACCTTCCGTCCAGGCGGCCACATAGTTCTCAATCGCATAGGGCCCTGGCAGAAGTGGCACCTCGCCGCGGCTGATGGTGGCGACATCGTGCGTCGAGCCCATCAGCACAATCCAGATCGGCAGCGCAAACAGGGCAACGCCAAGGATCAGGATCGCATGGGTGAGCCAATCGGCGCGCTGGCGCAAGGCATCAGCCCGCTCGGCTGCCTCTTCGGCACGTGCGATCGCCTCCCCCTTGGTGGTCGCTACGGGGCCGTGCATCTTGCCGCACTCCTCAGTAGTGCACCTTGCGTTCGATGAAGCGGAACTGCACGGCGGTCAGCGCGATCACCGCCAGCATCAGCACCACCGACTGCGCGGATGAAGACCCGAGATCGAGGTTTACCCGCCCATCTATGTAGGCGCGGTAGATCAAAGTGGTGGTCGCCTTGGCGGGGCCGCCTTTCGTGAGCGCATCGATCACGCCGAACGTGTCGAAAAAGGCGTAGGTTAGGTTGATCACCAGCAGAAAAAAGGTGGTGGGGGAGAGAAGCGGAAACACCACTGTCCAGAAACGGCGGGCGGGCGAGGCGCCATCGATCGCCGCCGCTTCCAGCACGCTGCGCGGGATCGATTGCAGGCCGGCGAGGAAGAACAGGAAGTTGTACGACACCTGCTTCCAGGCCGAGGCGACGACGACGGTGATCAGCGCTTGCGTGCCGTTTAGCTTGTAGTCCCAGGCCACGCCAATCCCATTGAGGAACCGGCCTAACAGTCCAACTTGGGGGTGGAAGATAAAGATCCAGAGCACGGCCGCGACGGCGGGCGCGATGGCGTAGGGCCAGATCAGCAGCGTCTTGTAAGCAGTGGCACCCCGGATGTGCCGATCAGCCAGCACGGCAAGACCAAGCGCGACCGACATGGCAAGTGCTGTGACCCAGAATGAGAAGACGAGCGTGATCCAGAGCGACTCGAGATAGAGCGGGTCCTGCACCAGTTCGACGAAGTTCTCGAACCCGACAAACTCGGTGCGAATGCCAAATGCGTCCTGACGGAGAAAGCTGAACCAGATCGCTTGGCCAGCCGGCAGGAAAAAGAAGACGGAGGTGATCGCGAGCTGGGGCAGAAGGAGGAGATAGGGGAGCCCGATCTGCGGGAAGATCACCTTCTTGCGCATGCTGCTTGCTCAAAACGGGATCGGGCCGCCCCGCGACGGAGCGGCCCGCAATCAAGCGTCAAAAAGTCGCGCCGCTCACGAGCGGTTGGCGCGCTCGAAGTTGCGCAGCACCTGGTTGCCGCGGCGATTGGCGGCCTCGAGCGCTTGCGCCACTGTCTGCTGGCCCTGGAACACCTTCTCCAGCTCCTCCTGGATGATGTTGCGGATCTCGACCATGCCGCCCAAACGGAAGCCCTGGCTGTTCGGGGTGGGTTCGGCGCGCGAGAGCTGGATGATCGCCGCATCCGCGCCCGGGTTGCGCTCGTAGAACCCTTCCGCCTTTGACTTCTCGTAAGCAGCCTTGGTCAGCGGCACATAGCCCGTCACCTGGTGCCACCACGCGTCTTCTTCGGGGCGCGAGATGAACTCGAAGAAGGCGGCGACTGCGGCGTACTCCGCCGGTGTACGGTTGCGCGCGGTCAGCACCCAAAGCGAGGCGCCGCCGATGACGCCGTTGCGCGGGCTCTGGATCACATCATCATGATACGGTAGCGGAACAGAAGCCCAGCGGAATTTGGCATCGCGCTGGATTTGCGCCCGCGCAGCGGACGAGCCGAAGCCAATCGCACACTCACCAGACGGGAACAGGTTGCCGGCAGCGTTGTCGCGCCCGCCATAACGGAACAGCCCGTCGCGATGCAGATCGGCGATGAACTGGATGTGCTTCTGGAAGAACGGATGGGTCAGCTGAAGTTCTGTATCCAGCCCCTCGAAGCCATTGGCGCGGGTGGCGAGCCCGACATCGTGGATGGCTGACTGCTGTTCGAACAGCACCCAGGTTGGCCAGGTGGTGGTCATCACGCATGGGGTGGCGTTGGCGGCCTTCAGCTTCTCCGCCGCCGCGCGCACCTCGCGCCAAGTGCGGGGAATGTCTGTGATGCCGGCCTTTTCGAACGCGTCGAGGTTGACCCACATGAGAGCGGAAGAGGAGTTGTGCGGCATCGACACCAGGCGGCCCTGAGTGTCGCTGTAGTAGCCGCGCACACCGGCGAGGTAGCGCTTGGGGTCGATCTCCACCCCGGCCTCGCGGAACAGTTCGTGTACGGGCTTGATGGCGGGGCCGGCGGCCATCATGGTCGCGGTGCCAACCTCGAACACCTGCGCGATGTGCGGCGGGTTGCCGGCACGCCAGGCAGCGATCGCGCCCGTCATCACCTCGACATAGGAACCACGGAACGTGGCGTTGACTCGATAGCGGTCTTGGCTGCGGTTGAACCGCTCCACCTGCTCCTGCACGCGCTCACCCAGCGCGCCGCCGAGCCCGTACCAGAACGTGACCTCCGTGCGCTGCTGTGCGCTGGCGGGGGCGGCACCGATCGCCAGGGCGAACGCGGCGCCGGCCAGAAGCGACCTGCGATGCATCAACAAACCTCCCGGTGTTGTGGCCCCTCAGGCTTTAGGCGCTGGACGTTACGTCACAGTGACAGGACGATGAAGCTTCCGTGTCACCCGCCGCCTCGGCCTTTCGCTGGGGCGGCAAAGGCCCAGCGCAGCAAACGCGCAGCGGGCCATGCCCAGGCCACACCGACCACGCCGAAGTAGACAAGCCCGATCGACCAATGCAGCGGGACCACCCAGTCGGCCACGGTCACGGCCAACCAAATGTAGCCCAGGGCCCCAACCAGCCCAACGACCAATGCCGTCGCCTTGCGCGTGCCGGCAGGCTGCGCTCCGTCTTTGGCCACCTCGGTCACCTCCACCAACACCTCTGGTGAGCTGTGCGCATTGCCGCGCTGCGTCACTTGCCCTTACACTCCCTCACCGAAGCGTGATTGCCGCCCGTGGCGAAGGAGACCAGAGCCCGCATGGACATCAAGGAGCACATCCGAAGCATCCCTGATTTTCCGAAGCCGGGCATCCTGTTCTACGACATCTCCACCCTGCTGGCGCATGCCGATGCTTGGCAAGTCGCGATGGGGCGGATGGCAAACCTCGTGCGCCGCCATCAGCCGGATCTGCTGGCCGGGGTAGAGAGCAGGGGGTTCCTGGTGGCCGCCCCCCTCGCGCTCAAGCTCGGCTGCGGTTTCATTATGCTGCGCAAGAAGGGCAAGTTGCCCGGCCCGACGATTGGCTACGACTACGCTCTTGAATATGGCACCGACCGCATCGAAGTTCAGGCCGACGCTGTGAAGCCCGGCCAGCGGGTGGTGGTGGTGGATGATCTTCTTGCCACAGGCGGAACGATGCGGGCCGGCATCGAACTTTTGCGCCGGGTCGGCGCCGTTGTGCCCGCCGCCGCAGCGCTGATCGAACTCACCTTCCTACGCGGGCGCGAGAGGCTTGATGTCCCGTTCGACTGCCTCGTCGCCTACGACTCCTAACGCATCTTCCGCCGGCGCGCGCGCAATCGCCTCGCCGGCCTTCGATGCGCTCGGGGTCGCTGGCCTTCTCGAGGCCGCCATTGCCGCCGTGCCGACGGGGGTGACCATCGCCGACCCCGCCCTGCCCGACTGCCCGATCGTCTACGTCAACGACGCCTTTACGCGAATGACCGGTTACCTGCCAGATGAGGTGCTGGGGCGCAACTGCCGCTTTCTGCAGGGGGCGCGCACCGACCAGGCGGCGGTGGCACGGGTGCGCGAAGCCATTGCAAGACGTGTTCCCGTTACTGTCGAACTGCTTAACTACCGCAAGGACGGCAGCCGATTCTGGAACGAACTGCACGTCGCGCCGGTGTTCGATGCAGCGGGGGCGCTTAAGGCGTTCATCGGAATCCAGCACGACGTCACCGCGCGCAAGAAAGCCGAAGCCGGGCGCGAGCGCGCGCGACGGCTCGCCGAACGCGCCAACCGCACCAAGTCCGATTTCTTGGCCGCGATAAGCCACGAGATCCGCACGCCGATGAACGGCGTGATGGGCACGCTCGCGCTTCTGCTCGAGACAGAACTCGATGCGGAACAGCGCGCCTATGCCGAGACGGCCCGTCAGTGCGGCAAGGACTTGCTCGCCATCATCAACGACATCCTCGACATCAGCCGCATCGAGGCGGGCAAGCTCGCCATCGAAGCAGTGCCGTTCCGCCTTGCTGAGGTGGTGCGCGCCGTGCTCGATCTCGCTGCCGCCGCGGCAGGCGAAAAGGGGCTGAAACTCGAGGCCCGAATCGCGCCCGATGTGCCGGACACCGTGATCGGCGACCCCCTGCGGCTGAAGCAAGTGCTGACCAATCTGGTCGACAATGCGGTGAAATTCACCGCAGTCGGCGGCGTTACTGTCGCCATCGACCGTGCGCCCAACCTCCCAGGTGGTGGGCTTGCCTTCGCTGTCATTGACACTGGCATTGGCATCCCCCCATCCGTGCAGAAGCGGCTTTTCTCCCGCTTCGCTCAGGCCGACCCCTCGATCACGCGACGCTACGGCGGTTCAGGGCTCGGGCTCACCATCTGCCGCCGCCTTGTGTCGCTGATGGGGGGCGATATCGGCCTCGAGTCGCAACCGGGCTGCGGTAGCACGTTCCGCTTTGTGCTGCCCCTTCGTGCAGCGGAGGGGGCGGGCCCAGCACCGGAGCGCGTGTTGCCCGACCCTTCGCCGCCAAAACCCGCGGCAGCGCGCGGGCGTGTGCTGATTGCCGAGGACAGCCGAACCAACCAGCTCGTCGCCGCTGCCATGCTGCGCCGCGCCGGTTGGACGGTGGACGTGGTCTCGAACGGGCGCGACGCTGTCCGCCGCGCGGCTGAGACGGACTACGCGCTGATCCTGATGGACGTGCACATGCCCGAACTCGATGGGCTTTCGGCCACGCGCCGAATCCGTGCTCTGTCGGGGCCGCGCGGCGAGGTGCCAATCCTCGCCCTCAGCGGGGCGACGGGCGAGGCCGATCGACGGGCCTGCGCGCAGGCCGGCATGAACGGCTTCCTGGCCAAGCCGATCGATCGCACCACGCTGCTTGATGCGGTGGAGGCGGTGCTGGCCGACCATCGCCCGTCGCAGCCTCAGCCCTCGCCGCCTGCGCCGGCCTCGCCCGCGCCGTCATTCAGTGACCAGGCGGGGCAGGAAGATCCGCTGATCGATCGCGCCGTGCTCTCAGACCTTCGCGAATCGGTCGAACCGGCGCGGCTGCCCAAGCTCCTTGCCCTATTCGCGGAAGAGACGGAAGCGCGGCTGGCGCGCATCGCGCAGGCGGTTGCGGCGAATGATCTCGACACGCTGGCCCGCATGGCGCACGCTCTCAAGAGTTCCGCCGGCGCCTTCGGAGCAGCCGCGCTCGCCCGCGCCGTCTCTGCTCTCGAGGAGGAGGCACGGGCGGGGCGCGCCGCTGAAGCGGCTCGCCTTGCCGAGCGCGTCTTTGCCCTCGCGCAGCCAAGCCTGGCCGCGCTTCGCGCGCCGCAAACTGTGGGCTGACCCGTCCCTGCAATCTCTTAAGGAGACTTGCCCCGTGTCGCTTGCCGACGATCCGCTGATCGTCTTCGCCCATGGTGCCTACCAGCTCAGCGAGCGTTTCGCTGCCCGGCGCACGGGGCTGCGCTTTGTTGCTGCGCGCACGCGTGAGGAGCTTGAGCGGCTTCTGCCTGATCTCGACGTGCTGGTGGTGTCTGGCTTCTGGCGCAACGCGTTCGCTGCCCGTGCGCGGCGTCTTGTCTACATCCAGTCGATCAGTGCTGGAACGGAACAGTTTGACTGCACCACCCTTGCCGCGCGCGGTATCCGCCTCGCTTCGGCGCAAGGTGTGAACGCGGAAGCCGTCGCCCAGCACGGGATGGCGATGATGCTCGCCATCGCCCGTCGCCTGGCCGAAGCGGTACGCAACCAAGACCGCCGCCTTTGGCGCGGCATGACGCCCGACCCCGCCCAGCGCGAGGACACACTGACTGGCAGAACTTTGCTCATTGTCGGCTACGGTCGGATCGGGGCCCGCCTCGGGACCTTGGCTCGGGCTTTCGGCATGCGGGTGATTGGCGTGCGCCGCACCCTAAGCGCGAATGGTGGAAGCGCCGACGAGATGCACAGCTTTTCCGCTCTGTCCGACCTTTGGGGCAAGGCGGACATCATCGCGCTGACCTGCGCGCTCACACCCGAAACAACAGGGCTGGTCGACGAGGCGGCGTTTCGAGCGCTAAGACGCGGTGCTGGGCTGGTCAATCTGGCGCGCGGAAGGGTTGTGGACGAGGCCGCTTTGCTTGATGCGCTTCGGACAGGGCGTCTCGCCTGGGCGGCGCTTGACGTCTTCGCCGAAGAGCCGCTGCCAGCCGAACACCCGCTCTGGGCCATGCCGAACGTGCTGATCACCCCGCATTGCGCAGGGGAGTTTCGCGGCTACGAGGATGCGGTGATCGACCTCCTCGTCGAAAACCTGGCGCGCCTTCGCCGAGGCGAGCCGCTGATCAACCAGATCGTCTGAATGATCCGCTCAGACGATGGCGCGTTCCTCTACGCGCTGCCCTTGCGCCAGCGGCGCGAAGCCCAGAGGCGAAAGTCCATCGCGACAGACCGCCCCCACAGCGCGAGCGCGACAAGCCCGCGCCCGACGGCCGGCGCCTGCTGCAGCCCGTGCCCTGAGAAACCCCAGGCGGCAAACGCCCCCCGACCCTAGGGACTTGGCCTGCGAAAACGTTGTGATCGAACGTGTTGGCATCGTAATGGCCGGCCCAGGCGCGGTCGAGCCTGATCCGTTCGAGGGCCGGCACCCTTGCAGCGAGGGGCGCCCAGACTCTCTCCTCGAAGAAGCCATCGACCAGGTCGAAATCCTCCGCTGCGACGTCCTGATCCTCCTCAGCCGGTGGTGACGCAACGCACATGAACCTTTCGCCTTCTGGGCGGACAGAGGCGCCCGATGGGTCGATCACGAGCAGCAGGCCGGGCAGAGGCTCGGCGCAGCGGAGGACAAAGATCATGCGCTTGCGCCGCCGCACGCGAAGGTCGAGGCATGGTGCGAAAAGGGGGGCGTGTCGCAGCCAGCGCAGACGATGACTCGGCCGGCTTCGATGCGCATGCCATCGGCGAGCACGAGGCCGCGCACCCGGTCTCCTTCCGTCTCGATCGCCGCCACCTCTCCCTTCCGCCACGCCACGCCCGCCTCGCGGCTTTTCGCCCGCATCGCCTGCGCGAGGCCAAGGCCGTCGAACCAGCCCTCGCCCGAGCGTCCGAACGCTCCGGCAGCGATCCCCTGCGCGTTCAGCCACGGCCAGCGCGTCGCGAGTTCCGCCGCCTCAAGCCACGCAAGGTCTGCCTCCCCTCCGTGGCGGTCGCATGGTTGGCGGCGAGTTCGGCGCGCCCCGCTTCGGTGGCAACAAAAAAGTCACCGCCTTCGCGCACCGTCGGGTCGATGCCGAGCAAACGCGGTGCGGCGCGCAGGAGCGCCACCCCGTAGCCGGAGATGCGGATATTGATCGCGGCGGAAAACTGGCGGCGGGGGGTGAAGCTCGTCACCGTCTATCCGGGTCATGCCGCGCGCGGCGAGCCGAGGGTCGCCGCCGCCGCCTTCAATTACGCAGACGGGCGGCTGCTCGCGCTCGTTGACGGTGCCGCGCTGAGGGTTGCGTCGCACCGCCGCCGCGGCTGCGCTTGCCGCGCTGCTTCTCGCCGGCCCCGGAGCGCGATGCCTGCTCGTTTGCAGCACCGGCGCGCTCGCCCCCGAGCTTGCCCGCGCCCCTGCCGTGCTCATCTCCGCCCTCGCGTATATTCTGATCTGGGGTCGCAACGAGACGAAGGCGCGCGCCCTCGTCTCCGCTCTCGCCGCCAAGGGGCTGCCAGCCGGCCTGGCTGCCGACCTCGAGGCGGCGCTGGCGAAGGCGGACAGGGTGGCGGCCGCCACGACGGCGACAAGGCCATGCCTGTGCGCCGGCGCCATCCGCCCCGGTATGCATCTCGGCCTGATCGGCGCTTTGACGCCCGCCATGAGCGAGGCGGAACCCGGCTTGCTTCCCCGCACGCGGCTGTTCGCTGATGATCGCGATGGCGTGCTGGCCAAGGGCGGCGAGGTGGTGCAGGCCATCGCCGCCGGGCTGATCGCGCCTGCCGCAATCGAGCCCGACCTCGCCGGTCTCGTCTCCGCACCACCCGCGTGGGCAGCAAAGGAAATCACGGTGTGCAAGTCCGTCGGCTTCGCTGGCCTCGACCTGGTCGCGGCCGAGGTCGCGTTGCGGGGGCTTCCGCCGCGTGCCGGGCAGGCGTAAATCATCCGCCAACCGGAGGGAGACGAAACGACAACACTGTCCGCGCCACTCGGCAAACGCAGGTTGCTTGCTTCCGCCACGGCCCTTGCCACCGCTTCGCTGGCTGCACCGCATGTGCGCGGCCAGGTTACACCAGTGAAAATCGGGATCCTGCAGCCTGTCACGGGTGCGCTTGCTCAAGACGGCGAACACGGCCGGCTCGGCGCCGAGATCGCGATCGAGGAAATCAACGCCGCCGGCGGTATCAAATCTCTTGGCGGAGCGCGGCTTTCGATGGTGTTCGGCGATGCGCGCTCCAACCCCGAAGGCGGTGTGGCCGAGGTGGAGCGGATGCAAGCCGAAGGGGTGGTTGCGATCATCGGCGGTTTCGCGTCTCCGATCGCGCTCGCCGCCAGCCAAGCGGCGGCCCGCTACGACATCCCGTACGTCGTCGATGTCGGCGTATCGGATCAAATCGTGCAGCGCGGCCTACGCAACACATTCCGCTTCGGCCCCGGCTTCGGCACTGTGACGAAGGCCGCTCTCGACAATTTGGTGGCGATCAACGAGGCCGCCGGCCGGCCTGCCCGCACGGTGGTGATCGTGCACGAGGACGGGTTGTTCGGTTCTGGACTGGCGCGGTTGCTGAATGCGCAGCTGCCGGAGCGTGGCTTCACGGTTTTGGAGACGATCTCTCACCCCACGCCGTCGCGCGACATGTCGAACGTCGCCTTGCGCATTCGCGCCCTCAACCCAGACGTGCTCATCCCCTCGTCGTACTATTCCGAGTTTGTCCTCCTCGCGCGCACGCTGCATCAGCAGAGGATCAAGCCGAAGGCAATCTACGCCGTGCTGAACGGAGCGGCCTCCAACTTCCGCTTCGTGCGCGAGTTCCCGGAAGCCGCCAACCTGATCATGGACTGTAACCACTGGGCCGATCCGCGCAAGGCCAAGACCGCCGAGGTGAGGGCGAAGGCCGAGGCGACGGGCCGCTTCTGGCTCTACAATATTCCGCTCAACTACTCTTGCGTGCGGCTGGTGGCGGATGCGATCGAGCGCGCGGGAAGCACCGATCGCATCCGGATCATCGAAGCGCTCGCCGCCTCAACCTTCGAGGACCACATCATGCCCTATGGTCCGACGCGCTTCCTCAATGGTCAGAACCAGGGGGCTGCGCCGGTGAACACGCAGGTGCAGGATCGCGACATCAAGGTGATCTTCCCGCGCGCGTTCGCCAACGCGACCCCGATCTTTCCTGCGGTCTGAGACGCCATCATGGCGGGGCGTGCCACCAGCCCCGCCCCGCCCGAATGATGTATTCGCCCGAGATCCTCTTTGCTGCCCTTCTGAACGGGGTCATGACGGGCGCGATCTATGCCCTCATCGCGGTCGGCCTCACCCTCGTCTACGGCGTGCTGCACATCATCAACTTCGCGCACGGCGCCATTCTCACCGCCGCGATGTTCGCGGTCTACGGTCTGCACGCGGCCTGGCGGGTGGATCCCTACCTCGCCTTGCTGCCGCTTACGGTCGGCTTTTTCGTCCTTGGCTATGCCGTGCAGCAGCTCATCATCGGCCCGGCAAGCCGTGGCGATGACGGCAACATCCTGCTCATCACCTTGGGCCTTGCCATCATCATCGAGAACGCGCTGCTCGCCGTCTTCCGGTCCGACACCCGCTCGGTTGACGTCCCTTACGCTTTTTCCGTTGTCGAGATCGGCGGCCTTCTCTTCTCACTGCCGCGCCTCCTTGCGGTGGCGGTGGTGATTGCGGTGGCGTTGCTTCTTTGGCTTTTCCTGGCCTATTCCCGAACCGGGGTAGCGATCCGCGCTGTAGCGAAGGAGAAAATAGGGGCAGAGCTTTGCGGCATCGACGTCGCGCGCATCTATGCCGTCACCTTCGGGCTGGGCGCGGCGTGCCTCGCGATCGCTGGCTCGCTGCTGATGCCGACCTACCTGGTCAATCCGCGTGTGGGCAACGCCTTCGTTCTCGTTGCCTTCACCATCGTCGTCCTCGGCGGGATGGGGTCTGTCCCCGGCGCTCTCCTGGGCGGGCTATTCATTGGTGTGGTGGAGAGTTTTTCCGGCTTGTTCATGGGCGAGAGCCTCGGGCAAATCGGCATCTTCCTCATCTTCATCCTTGTCCTGCTCGTGCGCCCAACGGGCCTGTTCGGAGCGAAAGCGTGAGCGGGGCTTCGGCATACGGCTCGGTGCTCGCGCTTGCGGCGGGGCTTGGCGTCCTGCCGGTCGCCACCGAGTCCAATGTGCTGCTCAACTTCCTCGTCTTCATGCTGATCGTCTCTGTGGCGGCGACGGGGTGGAATCTGCTCGGGGGTTATGGCGGGCAGTTCAGCTTCGGCCACGCTGCCTTCTTTGGCACGGGTGCTTACGGAATGGCCATCCTGCAGGAGCGAGCGGGGCTGAACGCCTGGGCTGCCCTGCCGATTGCGATTGCGCTTGGGGCGGCGGTCGGTGCCTTTATCGGTGCGCTCGCCTTCCGTGCGCGGCTGCGCGGTTCCTATTTCGCTCTCGTTACGCTCGCCTTTGCCGAGGTGTTGCGCATTCTCGCCAATGTGCTGCCCATCACTGGCGGCGCGGCAGGGATTCTCATTCGCCTGCGCGTCGACCCCTGGCACTTTCAGTTCGCGGATCAGCGTGTGCTCTATTGGGTCGCGCTCGGTTTCCTGGCCGGGGCGCTGCTCCTCGTGCGCGCCATCGAACGCGCCCGCTTCGGCGCTTGGCTCGTCGCAGTGCGGGAAAACGAGGACGCGGCACGCGCCTTGGGTGTCGACGCGCTCGCGGTGAAGATCGCTGCTATTACCCTCTCCGCCGCGATCACCGCTGCCGCTGGCTGTCTCTATGCGCAGAAATTTCTCTATCTCGATGCCGCCATCGCCTACGGGCCATGGATTTCGGTCGAGGCTCTGCTAGCTCCGGTCATCGGCGGTGCGGGCACAGTGTTCGGCCCCGTTCTTGGAGCGGTGGTGCTGCTCGGGCTTGGCGAGCTGACGAAGGCATGGATCGGCGATCTCACCGGAGGTGCTGTGCCGGGGGTTGATCTCGTCCTGTTCGGCGTGCTGCTTATCCTTTGCGTTGCGTTCGCTCCGCGGGGAATCATCGGCCTCCTCTTTCGCCTTCGCGTTTGGGCGCGATGGGCACGCTCCTGACAGTCGAGGATGTCACGGTGCGCTTCGGCGGCCTGGTCGCGGTCGACCATGCCTCCTTCACTGTCGCCGACGGCACGATCACTGGCCTGATTGGGCCAAACGGGGCAGGCAAGACCACGCTGTTTGCGGTGGTCTCGGGCTTCCTCGCGCCGCAGCGGGGGCGCATCGTCTTCGCCGGCGCCGACGTCACGCGCGAGCCCGTGCATGTGCGCGCGCGCCTCGGCATTGCCCGAACCTTCCAGATCGTACAGCCCTTTGTGGGGCTTTCCGTGCGCGAAAACATCGCGGTTGGTGCCTATCTGCGGCACCGCGATCGCGCCGAGGCTCTGGCAGAGGCTGATCGTGTCGCTCGCCGCGTTGGACTCGACCGCCTGCTTCACCTTCCGGCCAGCGCGCTGACGGTCGCGGGCCGCAAGCGGCTTGAACTCGCTCGTGCGCTGGCGACGCGGCCGCGTCTTCTGCTGCTCGACGAGGTGCTGGCCGGGCTGAACCCGTCGGAAATCCGCGACGTGCTGCCGGTGATCCGCGCGATCCGCGACGACGGGGTGACCATCCTGATGGTCGAGCACGTGATGCAGGCGGTGATGAGCCTCTGCCAGCATGTGCACGTGCTGGCACAGGGGCGCCTCATTGCACAGGGAACGCCGACCGAGATCGCACGCGACCCGCGCGTCGTTGAGGCCTATCTCGGACAAGGTGCAGCACAGCGCCTCGTCTCAGGTGCCTCCGGCCATGGCTGAGCCTCTGCTCACGGTGCGGAACATCGTTGCCGGCTATGGCGGAGCGCCAGTGCTGCGCGGTGTCTCGCTCAGCGTCGCGGAGGGAGAGATCGTCGCTGTGCTCGGCGCCAACGGTGTGGGCAAGACGACTTTGAACCGCACGCTCTCCGGGCTGGTGCGCGCATCAAGCGGCACCATCCACCTCCGCGGCGAACGCATCGACCGCCTTGCCCCACCCGACATCGTGCGCCGCGGCCTAATCCATGTGCCGGAGGGGAGACGCATCTTCCCCAACCTCACCGTGCGCGAGAACCTCCTACTCGGCGCCTATGCGCGCGGGCGGGAACGGCGCGCCTCCAACCTCGAGCGAATCTTCACTATCTTTCCGCGTCTTGCTGAACGCAGCCGCCAGCGCGCTGGCACGCTTTCAGGCGGCGAACAGCAGATGCTGGCGATCGGGCGCGGGTTGATGGCTGAACCGCGCCTTCTTGTCCTCGACGAGCCCTCGCTCGGCCTCTCGCCTCTGTTGGTGGAGGAGATGTTTGCCCTGATCAGTCGCATCGCGGCCGACGGTCTTGCTGTTCTCCTCGTCGAACAGAATGTGATGCAGTCGCTTGCTCTCGCGACACGCGCCTATGTGCTGGAGCATGGCACGGTGGTGATCGAGGGCCCTGCCGGCAAGCTCGCCACTGACCCTGCCCTTGCTTCTGCCTATCTCGGCCTTTGAAGGATGACCACGCTCGATCCCGTCACGCTCGCCGTGCTCAAGGGCAAGCTTGAACAGATCGCGGACGAAATGGATGCGACTTTGGCGCGCTCCGCCTTTAATCCGATCATCGCCGAGGCGCGTGACCTCTCGCACGGCCTCTATCACGCCGAGACGGGTGCGACGCTTGTGCAAGGCTCGTCTGGCCTGCCCATTTTCGTCGGCGCCACGTCGTTTGCCGTGCGTGCAGTGATCGATGAGGCAGCCAGGCGGGGCGGGCCGCATGCGGGCGAGACCTGGGCGTTCAACGACCCCTATCTCGGCGGCACGCACCTGAACGACATGCGCCTCGTCCGCCCCGTCTTTCGGCGAGGACGGCTCTTTTGCTGGCTTGCGTCTGTTGCGCACTGGCTCGACTTTGGCGGTGCGGTGCCTGGCGGCTACAACCCGCAGGCAACCGAGTCGCACCAGGAAAGTGTGCGCATCCCGCCTGTGGTGCTGGCACAGCATGGCGCGCTGGATGAAGACGTGCTTGCCATCCTGCAGGCGAACACGCGCACGCCGCACGCCAATTGGGGCGACCTTAACGGTCAGCTCAATGCGCTCGATCTTGGCGAACGCCGCCTCTCAGCCTTGCTTGACGACGCGGGTGAGGAGAGGGTCTCGGCCGCGCTCGCCGCACTCACCGCGCGCGCTGAAGCGATGATGCGCGAAGCGCTCAGGCGTCTGCCGGACGGCACCCATGTGGCGGAAGACTTTCTCGACAATGATGGCATCGACGCCGCGCCCTTGCCGATCCGGCTTCGCCTCACCATCGCGGGTGACCGCGCAGAGCTCGACTTCTCGGGCACAGCTGCGGCCTGTGCGGGGCCGCTGAACATCAGCCGACCGACCGCGATCGCCGCCTGTTATGTCGCGCTCAAGCATCTCTTTCCGGAGGTACCGGCCAACGGCGGTTGCCTCGCACCGATCACCATCAGCATTCCAGAAGGCTCGATCCTCGCCGCCGAAGCACCGCGGCCCGTCGCCGGCTACACGGAGACCATCCTGCGGGTGATCGACGTCATCTTCCGCGCCTTCGCCGAAGCCGCTCCCGATCGCGCCATCGCCGGCCCCTTTGCCACCATCAACGCACTCTCCATCTCAGGCCGCCGTGCCGATGCGTCGCGCTGGGTGATGTTCTGCTTCTTCGGTGGCGGACTTGGCGCCACGCCACAGAGCGATGGGCTCAACCACGGCAACAACCCAATCAGCACCGCCACCATGCCGCCCTTGGAGATCCTGGAGGCTTCCTATCCCATCCGCTTCACGCAATGGGCCCTGCGTCCTGACAGTGCGGGCGCTGGCATGCATCGGGGTGGCCTCGGTGCCATCTATGAGATGGCGATCGAGGATGAAGGGGGTGCGGAGGCCTTCTTGCTTGGCGACCGGGGGCTTCATCCCCCTTTCGGCGTTGCCGGTGGTGGGCCAGCATCGGCGAACCGTTTCTCCTGGGAGACAGAGCAGGGCTGGCGATCTTCGCCCATGGTCTCCAAGGCGTTCGGGCTTAGGCTCGCGCGCGGGCAACGGCTACGGCTAGAGACCCCGGGGGGCGGCGGCTGGGGAGAGCCGTTCCAGCGCGATCCCGCCCGTGTGGCGCGCGATGTCCGCTTGGGCTACGCGACGAGAGAGGCGGCGCGAGATGCCTACGGTGTCGACGTGCTACCGGATGGGTCGGTCGATGCCGAAGCAACCGCCGCGCTGCGCCAGGGGCGGGCGTCATGACGCTGCTCGTCGGGGTGGATGTCGGCGGAACATTTACCGATCTTTTTGTGCTCGATCCCGAGCGGGGAGCGTTCCACACCGCGAAGGTCTCGTCACGACGAGGGGATGAGGCGGCAGGCTTTCTGTCCGGCCTCGAAGCGATCGGCGGGGCCGCCCACTGTTCCGCCATCGTGCACGGCACCACCGTCGGCACCAATGCGCTTTTGGAACGGAAAGGCGCGCGTACGGGGCTGATCACGACGCGCGGTTTCCGCGACGTGCTGGAAATGCGGCGGCGTGACCGTCCGCGCGCCTGGGGGCTCGCTGGCGACTTCGTTCCCGTCATCGATCGCGACCTCAGGCTCGAGGTCAACGAACGCACCCTGGCCGATGGCACGATCGCGACCGCCATCGACCCCGCCGAAGTTGAGGCGGCAGGGAGATATTTGCTGGCAGCGGGCGCTGAGTCTGTCTGCATCGCTTTCATCAACGCCTACGCCAATCCGGCGAACGAGCGCGCCGCGCTCGCTGTGCTCGCGCGCATCTGGCCAAACGAGCATCTGTGCTGTTCGTCCGACATCCTGCCCGAAATCCGCGAATTCGAGCGCACTTCGACCGCTGCTCTAAACGCCTATCTCCAACCCGTGGTAGGGGCCTATCTCGCTCGGCTTGAAACGGCGCTGGCGCGCGCCGGATTCGCCGGCCGCTTCCACATTGTGCAGTCGAACGGCGGGGTGATGAGCACGGCCACCGCGCGCCGGCTTCCTGTGCGCACCGCCTTGTCGGGCCCTGCTGCTGGTGTGATCGCCGCCGCGGCCATCGGCCGCGCTGCCGGGTTTGCCGACCTCATCACCGGCGATCTCGGCGGCACAAGCTTCGACGTCGCGTTGATCGCGGGGGGTGAACCATCCTTCGCTGCGCAGGCCGCGCTCGATTTCGGCCTCGTCGTGCGCACGCCGATGGTGGAGATCACCACCATCGGTGCGGGAGGCGGTTCGATCGCGCGAGTCGATTCGGGGGGCTTGCTGCAGGTGGGGCCGGAAAGCGCGGGGTCCGTGCCCGGGCCGGTTTGCTACGCCCAGGGGAACGACCGCCCGACTCTCACCGATGCCCATCTTGTGCTGGGGCGGATTAATGCCGATCGTCCTATCGGCGGCTCCCTCTCTCGGTTGGACGTCGAGGCGGCGCGGGAAGCGATCGCCCGCCATGTCGGTGCACCCTTGGGCCTTTCGGTGGAGGACGCGGCGGAGGCGATCGTTCAGGTGGCCAACGCCAAAATGGCGGGCGCCATGCGCTTGCTTTCGATTGAGCGCGGGCATGATCCCGCCCGCTTCGCCTTTATGCCTTTTGGCGGCGGAGGGGCGATGCATGCCGGCGCGCTGATGCGCGAGGTTGGGCTCGCGGCCACCATCGTGCCGCGGTTTCCAGGCGTCACCTCGGCTCTGGGCTGCCTGGTGGCCGATGTTCGGCACGATGTGGTGCGGACGGTGAACCTCGCTCTCGATCGTCTCGACGGCGCGGCGCTCACGGCGCGGCTTGCTGCGATGGCGGAGGAGGCGCGCGCTGTTGTCGCTGCTGCTGGGCTGCCGCTGACGGAGATTACGCTCCGTGCCGAGGCCGACATGCACTACCAGGGCCAAACCCATGCCGTGGTCGTTCCTTTGCCGTTTCGTCCCGGCGGGCCTGCCCTTGACGAGAGTGCCGTGCGTGCTGCCTTCGAAACCGCCTACCGCGCGGGCTTTTCGCGCCTCCTTCCTGGCATTCCCGTACGTCTCGCGACCGTGCGTTTGGCCGCGATCGGTCGCCGTCCGGTCTTCGATCTCACCGCGCTTGCGCCGCCGTCCGGCGCAACGCTTGCTTCGGCCCGCTACGGCACACGCCGCGCGCGCTTCGATCGAAGCTGGCACGACACGCCGATCTATGAGCGTCTCGCCCTTCCGATCGGTGCGGAGATCGCTGGTCCCGCCATCCTCGAACAGGCGGATGCGACCGTGGTCGTCGACCCAGGCCTCGTTGCGCGCGTCGACCGGTTCGGCAACCTAATCATGACGCGGCTATGAGCACGCTGATACCCAACCCCTCGCGCACCGCCCTGCTGTTGTGCGACCTGCAGAACGATTTCCTCCACCCCGAGGGCGCCTATGGCCGAGCGGGCCTCACGTCTTCCGCCATCGCTGCCCTGCCAGAGCGTCTTGCACCACTTGCGCAACGGCTGCGTGCCGCCGGCGGCTGGACTGTGGCGACCCTCTTTACCCTCGTTCCCGGCAAGGACGGCGCACCCTTTATCTCGCCTCACCTTAAGGCACTCCGCCCCTTCTTGGGCCGCGGCGACTTCGCCCCCGGCTCCTGGGGCCAGGCAGTGGTGGATGCGCTCTCGCCGGTCGACCTCGCCGTGGAGAAGGTCGCTTACAGCGCATTCTACATGAGCCGACTCGAGTGGGTACTGCGCAAGGCAGGCATCGAGCGGCTTCTGGTCGCCGGCATCGTTACTGGCGCCGGGGTTGCCTCTACCGTGCGCGACGCCGCGGTGCGCGACTTCGCCTGCGTCGTGTTGGAGGATGGCTGCGCGGCTTTCGATCCGCGTGCACATGCGGTGGCCATCGAGGCGCTGCGGCCGGTTGCGCACATCGCAGCGATTGCCGAAGCGATCGCCGCCCTGCCGTGAGCGACGTCTCCGTCCGGCCAGCGTCTGGTGTGGCGTTCGACGCCGAGGCCGAGGTGCTGATCATCGGCGCAGGCGCGGCGGGGCTTGTCGCGGCGCTTGCCGCGCGCGAGGCGGGAGCGGAGCCCGTGGTGATCGAGCGCGACACCGTGCCGCGGGGATCGACCGCACTCTCTGCCGGCCTGGTTCCCGCCGCCGGCACACGCTGGCAGAGAGCGGCCAGTGTCGATGACGATCCGGACCGTTTTGCCGCCGATATCGTGCGCAAAACCCGCTCGCGGGCCGATCCGACCGTGCTGGCCCTTGCCACGCAGGGTGCGGCGGACGCGCTGCACTGGCTCGCCGACCGGCATGGACTGCCATTCGTGTTCGCGGATGACGTGGTCTACCCCGGCCACTCGGTACGCCGCATGCACAGCCTGCCGAGCCGATCGGGCGTTGAGTTGGTGGACCGGCTACGTACAGCGGTGGAAGCGGCTGACGTGCCAATCCTGACCGAAGCGGCGGCGCACACGCTGTTCCTCGCCAACGATGGCCGCACCATCGCTGGCGTGGCGCTCGCCAGGCCGAACGGAGCGGAGGAGCGAATCGCTTGCCGCGCATTGGTGCTGGCTTGCAACGGCTATGGCGGCAACCGCGCTCTCGTGCGCCGCCACCTCCCCGAACTCGCTGATGCGCTCTGGTTCGGCCACGATGGCAATCGCGGCGAGGCTGTGCTGTGGGGCGAGGCGCTGGGGGCCGAGCTTCGCCACCTCTCTGGCCATCAGGGCCACGGCAACGTCGCACACCCCCACGGGATCCTCATTACCTGGACCACCATTATGCTGGGCGGCATTCAGGTCAATGCTTTGGGAGAACGGTTCAGCGACGAGACGGAAGGCTACTCTGAACAAGCCGCGCGCGTGCTCGCCCAGCCCGGCGGCTTTGCTTGGACTGTGTTCGACGAGCGCATTGCCCAAGCCGCCCGTGCGTTCGCCGATTACCGGGCCGCCGAAGCGGCAGGCGCGATCTTGCGCGCCGACACGCTGGAGGCGCTCGAGGCGATGCTTCACCTTCCGCCCGGGCGGCTTGCCGCCACGCTCGCCGCCTGCCGCGGCCGGGATCGCTTCGGGCGCGATTGGAGCGTGACATCGCCGCTCGTTCCGCCTTACTGCGCGGTTCGCGTCACTGGCGCTTTGTTTCATACGCAAGGCGGGCTCGCCATCGCCCTTGATGGCCGGGTGCTGCACCGGGATGGTGGCGTATTTCCCAACCTGTTCGCTGCCGGTGGTGCGGCGGTTGGCGTTTCTGGCCCCGATGCCTCGGGCTATATCTCGGGCAATGGGCTTCTCACCGCGATTGTGCTTGGCCGAATCGCAGGCCGCGCAGCCGCTGGCGTTCGGCGCGGGGTGGGAACACACGCGCGTTGAGGAGGCGAGACGTGATCGTTTGGCTCTTGTGAGTTGTGTGACGCGCAGCGGGTGGTGCGCGGCAGGGCTACGGAAGCGATCACCCGCTTTGGGCCTGAGCCGCTGAGCTCCCTTCTTCCGGAGCCTGCGTTTCCCCCTCCTCTGAAGCTCCTATACTGCTTACGGCCACATCGTCGCTTCCGAGGAGACCTTCGGCTATGTCGCCAAGCCTTGCCCCGTCGATCGAGCGCCGGTTGCGTGCCGGGCTTCGCGGCGAGGTGCGCACAGACGAGGGCACGCGCGGCCGCTACGCCACCGACGCGTCGCACTACCAAGTCTGGCCTGCGGCCGTGGTGTTTCCGCGTAGCGTAGATGACCTCGCCGCCGTGCTGGCAGTCGCGCGCGAGGAAGGGATCCCCGTCACGGCGCGCGGGGGTGGAACGAGCCAGGCTGGGCAGACGGTCAATCGCGGCATCGTCGTCGACTGTTCGCGGTATCTCAACCGCATCCATGTTCTCGACCCCAAGCGCCGTCGCGCGGTGGTCGACCCAGGGGTGGTGCTGGATCGCTTGAACC
The DNA here is from genome assembly GCA_938010425.1 of uncultured Elioraea sp. Lineage (GTDB taxonomy): Bacteria > Pseudomonadota > Alphaproteobacteria > Acetobacterales > Acetobacteraceae > Elioraea. The sequence continues at coordinate 2,515 of CALLUO010000017.1, read as the reverse complement.
GGCTGCTGGCGCCGCACGGGCTGTGGTTTCCGGTCGACGTGTCCACCGCCTCGCGCGCGACCTTGGGCGGGATGGCGGCGAACAATTCAGCCGGGGCACGCTCGTTGCGCTTCGGCATCATGCGCGACAATGTGTCCGCGATTGACGCCATATTGGCGAATGGAACGCGCGCGCGTTTCGATGAGACGGCGTTCGCCCCGACGTCTGCGGTCGCACCTCTCGCCGCCGATCTCCGCGCGATCGCGGCCGCCGAAGCGGACGAGATCGAAGCCCGCTTTCCCAGGGTTCAGCGGCGTGTTGGGGGCTACAATCTCGATGCCCTTCTGCCCACCGTCACGCGGCCCAATCTCGCCGAGATTCTCGTCGGGTCAGAGGGCACGCTCGCCCTGTTTACCGCCATCGAGCTGAAGCTCGCGCCCGCTTTGCCAAAGCACCGCTGCTTGGGCGTTTGCCATTTCGGCTCGTTCCGCGCCGCGATGGAAATGACCCGCGCGATCGTCGGGCTGGATCCGGTAGCGGTCGAGCTCGTCGATCGCACGATGCTCGAGTTGGCACGCGATATGCCGATGTTCCAGGCGACTCTCTCCGCCGTCGTGCGCGGCGAGCCGGAGGCTCTGCTTCTCGTCGAGTTCGCCGAGGCAGATGCAGCGACGAACCGTGCGCGTCTTGCTGAGCTTGCCACCCTGATGGGCGATCTCGGCTTTGCGTGGGACAAAAGCGGCGCCCGCTTCGGCGGTGTCAGCGCGGTGACAGACCCTGCTCTGCAGGCGGAAATCAATGCGCTGCGCACAGCCGGTCTGAATGTGATGATGAGCATGAAGGAGGAGGGCAAGCCCGTTTCCTTTGTCGAGGATTGCGCAGTTCCGCTCGAGCACCTCGCTGACTATACGGAGCGGCTGAACGCGCTCTTTGCGCGCCACGGCACGCGCGGCACGTGGTATGCCCATGCAGGGTCGGGCTGCTTGCATGTGCGGCCGGTGCTGAACCTGAAGCTGGAGAAGGATGTGGCCGCGATGCGCGCGATCGCGGAGGAAGCCTTCGCTTTGGTGCGCGCATACAAGGGCAGCCATTCCGGCGAGCATGGTGATGGCATAGTGCGCTCCGAATTCCATACCGCAATGTTCGGGTCGCGCATCGTTGCCGCTTTCGAACGGGTTAAGGATCGTTTCGATCCGCATGGCATTCTCAACCCCAATCGCATCGTCCGCCCCCCGCGCATGGACGACCGCGCCTTGTTCCGCTATGGCCCCGGCTACGCCGAGGCGACGCACCGGCCGGTGCTCGATTGGTCAGACTACCCGCGCTCAAACCCCGCCCAATCGTTTCAGGCGGCGGTGGAGATGTGCAACAACAATGGTGCGTGCCGCGCTCTTGCGGGCGGCGTGATGTGCCCCTCCTATCGCGCCACACGCGATGAAACGGACGTGGTGCGCGGGCGCGCGAACACGCTGCGGCTGGCTCTGTCTGGTCAGATCCCGGGTGGGCTCGCCTCTGAGGCGGTGGCGGAGGCGCTTTCCCTTTGCGTCTCGTGCAAGGCCTGCCGCCGCGAGTGCCCAACTGGGGTCGACATGGCGCGGATGAAAATCGAGGTGCGCGCGGCCCAGGTCGCTACGAACGGTCTTGGCTTGCGCGAGCGGCTGATCGCGTACCTGCCGCGTTATGCGCCCAAGGTCGCGCGCTTTGGCCGGCTGGCGGCGCTGCGGGACGCAGTTTCTGCATTCGCGCGCTGGAGCGAGCGTGTGCTCGGCTTTGCTGGCGACCGGCCGCTGCCGCGCATCGCGCGCGCGCCGTGGCGCGATGCGGAGGCGGAGAGTGGCAACCCGGACGTTGTGCTGTTCGCTGACACCTTCACGCGATGGTTCGACCCCGCAACGGTGCGCGCGGCCGCGCGTGTGTTGCGGGCGGGCGGGTTTCGGCCCCGCGCTGCCTCCGATGGGGGGCGGCCGCTCTGTTGCGGGCGAACTTTCCTTGTTACGGGCCTGATTGATCACGCACGGGCCGAACTCCGCCGCACGCTGGCTGTGCTCGCACCGTTCGCGCGCCAGGGCGTGCCGATCATCGGGGTCGAGCCCTCCTGCCTGTTCACGTTTCGCGATGAGGCGCTGGTGCTGGGTTTGGGCGAGGAGGCGCGGGTGGTCGCGAGAGCGGCGCTGACGTTCGAGGAGTTCCTCGCTGCCCGGTCAGGGCCCCTTCGCGCCGTTTTGCGCCAGGGCCCGCCGCGGCGTGCGCTGGTGCACGGGCACTGCCACAGCAAAGCGTTCGGCGCCTTCGAAGCCGTACAGCAGGCGCTACGCATCGTGCCGGGGCTCGAGGTGCGGCCGATCGAGTCCTCCTGCTGCGGCATGGCGGGCGCCTTCGGGTATCAGGCGGAGACGGCATCCGTATCACGCGCGATGGCAGAGCTCTCCTTGCTTCCCGCCGTGCGGGCGGCCGAGCCGCGAGACCTGATCGTCGCCAACGGCTTCTCCTGCCGCCATCAGATCACCGATCTTGCGCGCCGCGAGGCCCTGCACCC